>JAYENH010000139.1:0-4776 GCA_034721995.1 Bacteroidota bacterium | reverse complement strand
AGAAAGTGTTTTAGAAGTAACTAATTGGGTTGATGGTGATAGCAGATTTGCAACAAATGCAATAAGCATTGCCAAAATGGTAGAGACAATTCACGAATTGTCTCTATTAAATAGCAATGATTTTATGTTAAAGCAAAACATGCCAAATCCGTTTAAGGATGAAACAACAATATCATTTTATTTACCATACGAATGTCATGCAACTGTAGAGTTGTATAGTATTATGGGTGAATGTATTGCGCTTCTATATTCAGAAATTGCCAGCGGTTACGTAGAGACAATTCATGAATTGTCTCTACCAGCAGGTACATATTATTACCGTTTACAAACCCCCGGATTTTCTAATACAAAATCTATGATTATTGTAAGATAATATAGATTTATTGTTAAAAAAAGGGTGAGCAATTAATTTGCTCACCCTTTTTTTTAATTAACACAATGCTAAAAAGTCTATAAAATAAACTTACTACTTTGCTATTTTATTATTATAACCTCCCAAATCATTATACGTTAATAATTATTAGATATTTAACCTGTCTAATTATGCAATAATTAATGCTAAATATTTATTTTAATTTTCGATAATATTTTTATACATTGCAAATGTTGCTAGTTCGGAGTAAGTAGAGAACTCAAGATTGAGACATTATGAATAAACACCAGTAACAAAGCTAATAAAAATGAAATTATCAATTTTAAATCTATTCATATTGAGATTTGTTTTGTGCTTTTCTGCATACTTCTTAAGCGGATTGGTTAATAACGCTGTGGCTCAAAATAATCTTAGCGATAGCTTTTCATTGCAAAACATAGAAATTGAAAATGGCTTACCCTCAAACAACATCACAAATATTATTAAGGACAGCGATGGGTTTATCTGGATCGGGACCGACAAAGGCCTATGCCGTTGGGACGGCGTTACAGCACAGGTTTATACCTCTGATGAAAAGGACAGCTTATCTATTTCAGGAAATCACATTCCCCGCAATTCACTTGTTTGTGATAACAAATCCAAACGCCTATTTATCGGGACAGAAAATGGCTTAAGCATCTATTATCCTGAAAAAAAGCAATTTGTAAATTATTTAACCAATTCCAACAAACCCAATTCACTTCAGGGGAATATTTATGTTATCTACCTCGACAGACAAGATGAACTATGGATCGGGACAAAAACGGCTTTGTTCCTATTTGATGAAAAAAACAATAATTTCAGGGCTTTTACCTTTGCAGACAAAATCACTCCTGTGCCCCTAATTAATACAGCATCAATTGATATTGTATATAACATTGCCCAGGATGTGAACAACGATCAATATCTGTGGATAGCTACCCTTGGAGGGCTTATAGAATTCAACAAATATGATAAAACCTCGAAATGGTACTATTTTTCCGAAACAAGCGAGATTGAAAATCTTAATCTGTTTACTGAGATTGTTGCCCATTCAAATGGCAATTTATATATTGGCACATGGAATGTGGATATGCTTGTTTTTAATACTGTTACAAAACAATTCGAAGCTCATTTCGGGCCTTTGGCAACTAACAAAAACTTTTACCCTTCCCAGATAATTCCATCCCGGCAAAAATCACTATCAGAACTATGGGTTACTTCCCGGCAAGGGTTAGGGATATTTAATACGGTCAATGATTCGATCCAATTTGTTAAAGTATTTCAAAACAGCGAAGGACATAAATTTAAGAATGAACTGTTTTTTGTCGATAACGCCAATATTTTATGGATAGGTTCGATATATGGTGTATTTATTTTAAAGCCAAAGATGAATTTTTTTGACAGTTATTTTTTGGAGACATCAGACGAAGAACATTGGTATTTATCCACCCAGATTTTTGAAAACGATAAGGAAAACCTATTAATTGGCTATATGAGAGGTGACGGTTTGCATTTTTTTGACCGGAAAACAAAAAAAACCGATGTAATACCATACACCAAGAGAAGCATTAACGAAAACAACATTTATGACATATTGAAAACTGCTGACGGAAAGGTGTATTTTTTAAGCAGTGATGAAATTTACAATTTGAAATCTGATAACAAAACCACTTTAGCATTAAATGCAAGATGGGACTACTATCCTGCTTTTACTGATTTTGCAGAGGACAGCCGGGGAAACATCTGGGTATCATCAAAGAATTTTGGCCTTCAAAAATTTAATGTTGAAAATGGAATATTGGAGAATGTTGTTAATTGGAAAGCATTTTATAATAAAACGGATGACATACCAAATTTTGCTGAAATTATTATCGATAAAAATGACAGGATATGGTTTAGGAGGCGTATCGGGTTTTACGGATTTTACAACCCACATAATAACGAGGTCAAGTATTTTGATCAAATTACTGCAGCATTCAACCTTCAATGTTTTACCGAACCTGTTGATGACACCCTTTGGGTATCAACGGCAAGTGGTGGCGTAGGTGTTATAAACCTTGATACACCCGCAAAAGGTTTAAATATCATATATCCTTCCGAAAAGCTAATAAGCAATTATGTGCAAGATATTGTTGTTGGCAGGAAGGGAAATCTTTGGCTATTAACAGAAAAGGGTATTGAAAAAATTGACAGGAAAAAAGATAAAACAGCTTTATTTAATCAAAGTTATGGCTTGCCAATACACGATAAATGGTTCAATAGAAGTTCTTTGGTTCCGGGTGTGCTTAAACAGCTTTCTGAGGGAACAATTGCCATTGGTTACCGGAGGGGGATAGGTTTTTTTCATCCTGACAGCTTAAGGGTTGCTTATCATACACCTGAGCCGTACATCTCATCCATTTCTTTGCCCGATAAAATAATTTATCAAAATTCAGAAATAAAAGATAAACAACTGAAATTAAATTACGACGAAAATTATTTCAGCATAAATTATTCGGCTTATGAGCTGTACAACAGCGATGGGCTGGTACTTCAACACAAACTTGAGGGTATTGATATTGATTGGGCCGAAACAGAAAATCACAAGGCTTCCTACTCCAATCTGCGGCAGGGCGAATACGGTTTTATAGTAAGGGCAATTGGAACATCAGGATATGGTTTAACAAAAACCATCTCACTAAAAATCATCATCAAGCCACCGTGGTGGAAAACCTGGTGGGCATTGATATTTTATGTGTTGTCTGCAGTAGTTTTACTTTACCTGATTTTAAACTACCGTTTTAAACGCCGTATGGCAATCAGGGAAGCCCAAAGATTGTTGGAATTAGACGCGCTAAAAACAAAGCTTTATGCAAATATTACCCACGAATTTCGTACTCCCTTAACTGTAATTATGGGTGTAGCCGAAGGTATAGGAGATGATTTGAACAGTTCTGAAAAAATAAAGATAAAGGATAAACTTGAAACAATTGGTCGCAACAGCCATAATTTACTCCACCTTGTCAATCAACTACTAGATTTGGCAAAACTCGAAAGTGGCAAACTGAATTTCAATCCGGTTTTTGCCAATATCATTCCCTGGTTGGGCTACTTTGTCGAGAGCCACCAATCACTTGTTGCAACTAAAAATATTCAATTGACTTTTTATTCGGAGATGGATGCTTTTGAAATGGATTACGACCCTCAACAGCTTTCAAAAGTGATATCAAACCTTCTGTCCAATGCTGTTAAATTCACCGAAGCCAATGGGAAAGTGATTGTTCATGTAAAATCAGAACAGTCTGATAATTCACTGCTCATAAAAGTTAAAGATAATGGTATTGGTATTCCTAAAAGTGAGTTGAACCGTATTTTTGACCGATTTTATCAAGCCGAAGCCATTGAAAAACTAAACCAGCCAGGAACAGGTATCGGGCTTTCGTTAAGCAAAGAAATTGTAGAACTTTGTGGAGGGTCTATTTCTGTGAAAAGCCTGCAGGGCAAAGGAAGTGAATTTGATATTTTGCTTCCTGTTACCCGCAAAGCACCAAAAACCTCCATGGAAAACCAAGGATTTTCAAAAATTTGGGTTGATACCAATTACCCCAATTATAATTTTGATGAGGAAGAAAAGGAATTATCCGATCAGAAAGAAAAACCCCTGGTACTTATAGCAGAGGATAATCCTGATGTGGCAGCATATATCAGCGATACTATCCGTAAGCAATACAGGATAAAATGGGTCCTCGATGGGGGAAAAGCCCTGCAAAAAGCTTTTGAGATAATTCCCGACATCATTATTACCGACATCATGATGCCGGGCATAGATGGCTATGAGCTTTGCAACACCCTGAAACTCGATCAACGTACGGATCATATCCCTGTTATTATGCTCACCGCAAAAGTTACCGAAACCGACCGTATTACAGGTTATGAGAAAGGGGCAGATGCATACTTAAGCAAACCTTTTAATAAAAAAGAACTGCTCATTAGGATTGCCCAGTTGTTGAAGTTACGTAAACAATTACAGGCAAAATTCAGCAAACTTGAAATAAAGTCCAATACTGCCCAGGATGTAAGCCCCGAAGAACAGTTTATCCGAAAAGCCATTGGGATTATTGAAAACAACCTTGAAAAAACCGATTTTAGTGCCGGTTCATTAGCCATAGAAATTCATTTAAGCGAAAGCCAGCTTTATCGAAAGTTAAAAGCTGTTTCAGGCAAATCTACAGCTGTGTTTATCCGAACTGTACGTTTAAAAAAAGCTTGTCAATTGATAACGGAAACACCGGATCTTTCCATTTCCGAGATTGCCTATCAATGTGGCTTTAACAATCCCGCCTGGTTTAGCCGTGCATTTAAAGATGAGTATGGCGTATCACCAACTGAATATAAGAGATAAT
>JAYENH010000138.1:0-4794 GCA_034721995.1 Bacteroidota bacterium | reverse complement strand
TCAGTCAAATCCGTGTTGTCCGTGTTCTATTTAATCGCGACAAAAAAATGCCAATCCCTTTAAATAATCATTTGGTTTTCATTCTGTTGTCATTCTGTTGTCATTCTGTTGTCATTCTGTTGTCATTCTGTTGTCATTCTGTTGTAAATAACAATTTAGCAATTTAACAATTTTAGCAATTTAACAATTTAGCAATTTATCACTTCAACTTATCGAAAAAAACCTTTTTAAACTTTTCTACTTTGGGAGCTATTACCATCTGACAATAGCCTTGTGCAGGGTTGTTATTGAAGTAATCCTGGTGATAGTTTTCGGCAGGATAGAATTTTTTCAAAGGACTTATTTCTGTAACAACAGGTTTTGAAAATGCTCCTGAGTCGTTCAATTTTAATTTATATTTTTCGGCCTGTTTTTTTTGTTCATCAGAATTATAAAAAATTACAGACCGATATTGTGTACCTGCGTCCATACCCTGCCTGTTGAGGGTTGTAGGATCGTGTACCTTCCAAAATACTTCTAATAACCCGGCAAAAGAAATTATATCAGGATTAAATTGCATCCTGATTACCTCGGCATGTCCGGTTTCGCCAGAGCAAACTTGATTATAGTTTGGGTTTTTGGTTTCGCCACCGGCATATCCCGCAACAACATCAGTAACACCTTTCAATTCCTGAAATATTGTTTCGACACACCAAAAACATCCTGCCCCAAAAATTGCTGTATCTTGTGTAAACATTTGTATTTTCATTAGTTCTGAGTTCAAATAAAAAAAAGGCAAACCCTCAGGTCTGCCTTTTAAATTCGGTACTTATTATTTTATTCACAAGAATGCTCGGCAAAAGCCCTGCCTTCTTTCAAAGCATCTAAGTTCTGATTAACTACCGCTTCGCCTTTTTTGCCAAATAATGTACGAATGGCATTTTCGATAACCGTTGGCTCTATATCAAGAAACGGACATGCTGCCCCAAGTATCACAATATTCGACGATTTCTTGGCATTAAGGTCTTTAGCTATCTTGTCTGCATCAATGGCAATATGATTTGGTACTTTTTCAATTTCGGCCAATATTTCATCGATATTAGGGTATTTCGCAATGTTATCGAATGGATTGGTATTAGTAATCATCCATCCACCTTCAGCAAGCATTGGCAAGTGCCGCAAAGCTTCTAAGGGTTCAACAGAAATAATAATATCGGCTTTTCCTTCCGGGATTAAGTCAGAATGAATTTCCTTGTCAGATATTCGTAGGTTCGACATAACATCGCCACCACGCTGACTCATTCCATGTACCTCCGATTGTTTGAGGTTTAACCCAAGTTTAAGTGCCGCTGTTCCAATAATTGTAGCAACCGACACAATTCCCTGGCCCCCAACTCCTGATAAAATGATATCCTTTTTCATTGGATCAAATATTTTTAGTTTGAATTTTCTTATCCTTAAATTTGTTTTTCATTTTCTGGCTAAGTGTTATAACACACTCCCTTCTTGGGATAATAACGGAAACACCATCATACTCAAGTTCTTCTTTCATGATTTTATAATTCTCATCATGGAATTTTGGCAGTGGACGAATTATCCTGATGTGCTCTTCCGGTACGCCAACACCACGGCAAATATCTTCGAGCTTGCCACCTTCCGAGGCAGAATGTTGTCCTCCTGTCATGGCAGTAGTATCATTATCAAGGATGATAATAACTAAATTCGATTTATCAACAATACAATCAAGGAGACCTGTTATGCCCGAATGCGTAAAAGTTCCATCGCCAATAACAGCTACAGAAGGTATCAAACCTGCGTCGGCAGCACCTTTGGCCATTGTTATCGAAGCTCCCATATCTACGCAGGAATTAATTGCATCGAAGGGGGCCAGTGCACCTAAGGTATAACATCCGATATCGGAGAAAACCCGTCCTTTTGCGTAATCTTCCAAAGCTTTGTTTAAAGCATTATAAGAGTCGATATGTGGGCAACCTGCGCATAACACAGGAGGACGTCCAACAACCACTTCAGGCGTGGGGCGTCCTGTCGAAACAGGCATGCCCAGGGCTTTGGCCACTTTGTTTGGGGTTAGCTCACCATCAAATTGTATGCTTCCGTCCATGCGGCCCCTTATTTTTTTACCATTGTTGAGGTATCCACGAATTGACTCTTCAATTATCGGATACCCTTCCTCAAGTACAAGGATTTTGTCACATTCGGAATACAACTTTTCTACCATGTTTCGAGGTAGTGGATACTGATTTACTTTTAATACAGGATATGGGATTTCCTTTTCCTGAAAATTTTCATGAAGGTAATTAAATGTAATCCCACTGGAAATAATACCCAGACTTTTGTCTGCCCCATCAAAATACTTATTGAAAGGCGAAATGTTCGATTCTTCTTCGAATTTTATCTGATTGTCGATTAGGCCTCTATAGCTTTTTCGTGCCAATGCAGGAAGAAGGATAAACTGTTTCAGGTTTGAAGGCAATTGCAATTTGTTTTGAGGTTGTTTTTTGTCGACAGCTTTAACTCCTGAACGCGAATGTGCCAACCGGGTTGTTAAACGTAACATTACAGGTATTCTGTATTTCTCAGAATAATTAAACCCATAGATCACCATATCGTAAGCTTCCTGTTGATTGTTAGGCTCCAAAACAGGTATCTGGGCAAACTTGCCATAAAACCTCGAATCCTGCTCGTTTTGCGACGAGTGCATCGAAGGGTCGTCGGCCACCACGACAATAATCCCACCATTAGCGCCTGTAATTGCAGAGTTGACAAAAGCGTCGGCGGCAACATTCAAGCCCACATGTTTCATACATACCATCGAACGCTTTCCGGCATACGACATGCCGAGTGAAGCTTCCATAGCTGTTTTTTCATTTGTCGACCACGAAGACCTTATGCCTGCTTCTTTGGCTTCTTTAGAATGCTGGACATATTCGGTAATTTCGGTTGATGGGGTGCCGGGATAAGCATAGATACCGGAAATTCCTGCATCAATAGCTCCCTGTGCTATAGCCTCATCACCCATTAATAATAGTTTTTGCATATTTTTCAGCTTTAGCTTTTTATAATTCAAGCTTCAAAAGTAAAATAAAAAATGGCTTTTTCAGAATTATTTTTCTTGCCTGTCCTATTTGCCAAATGGAATGCTGAAATGCTGAAATGCTGGAATGATGGAATGATGAAATGATGGAAAGATGTCGAAGCTAAGCAGAGATACCGATAGAGAATCGTATCGGGAGAAGGATGAACGATAGTAAGTATGAGGACAGGCAAGTTTCATGTATCGTCTTTTTACTTTCGCCCCGGGTTAAGGTCTCTCAATTTTTGCCTTTTCATTTTCGCCTTTAAAAAAAACAAAAGGCTGCTCAAATGTGGCAGCCTTTTTCCAGTGTTTTTTTCCGAATCAATATTCGTCTTCATTAAAAAAGAAATCATCTTTGCTCGGATAATCCGGCCAGATGTCTTCAATACTCTCATAAATGTCTCCTTCGTCTTCAATTTCCTGAAGATTTTCAATTACCTCCAGCGGAGCACCTGATCGTATACCAAAGTCAATTAATTCTTCTTTAGTTGCCGGCCAAGGGGCATCTTCTAATTTTGAAGCTAATTCGAGTGTCCAATACATACTAATTCTGTTTTTCGAAAGATTTATTGCTTTTTTTTTAAAAGGCTGCAAATATAGAAATATTTACGAAACTACAACCTCGGAATCCATTTTATTTCATCTAATTGTAAATCAGAGCTTAATCTTCGTGAAAGCATAAAAAAGTAGTCAGATAGACGGTTCAGGTACTGTGGAATTATTACATTTACAACGAATTTTTCAGATAGCAAAATGGTAATCCGTTCTGATCGTCTGCAAACTGTTCTGGCGATATGACATTGCGAAACTAAAATATGTCCTCCGGGTAAGGTAAAAGAACGCAATTTAGGCAAACCTTTTTCCATTCTGTCTATTTCATTTTCAAGATATTGAATATCGACAGGGATAAGTTTTGGCAATTTTATATTTGATTCCGGCGAATCCGAAGCCAATAACGAAGATGCGGTCATTAACCTGTCGAGGATTTCGAATAATGAATCTTTGATTTTTTCATCGCTTATCTGATCACGTACCAAAGCTGTCCAGGCCATCAATTCATCAATTGTGCCGTAAGCTTCTATTCGTTCGTGCGATTTGGATACCCTTGTACCTCCAATTAAACTGGTTGTTCCCGTATCGCCTGTTTTGGTGTATATTTTCATCTATTTCCTCCTATTTGAGGGTTTTTATTCAATTCATCTGCCGAAATATTGCCATCCAACAATCGAATAATCCTATGTGCATTTTTAGCAATATCTTCCTCATGGGTTACAAGTATCACTGTGTTTCCCTGATTATGAATTTCATTGAATAGTTTCATAATATCGATCGAGGTTTTTGAATCGAGATTACCAGTTGGTTCGTCGGCCAAAATTATTGAAGGGTGGTTTACCAAAGCACGGGCAACTGCAACCCTTTGTTTTTGCCCGCCGGAGAGTTCGTTGGGTTTATGTAACATTCTATCGTTTAGGCCAACACTGTCAAGTGCTTCTTCGGCTTTTTTTATTCTGTCTTGTTTGCCATAGCCCGAATAAATCAGAGGTAGCATTACATTTTCTTTGGCACTGTATCGCGGTAGCAAATTAAACGACTGAAATACAAAACCAATTTCTTTGTTCCTGATTTCGGCAAGGGCATCATCGGTACGTTTCGAAACATCGGTGCCATTAAGGACATACTGCCCAGAAGTAGGTGTATCAAGGCAACCGATAATGTTC
>JAYENH010000137.1:0-4803 GCA_034721995.1 Bacteroidota bacterium | reverse complement strand
ATTATCAATGATTTTTTCATCGAGTTTTGTTCCAAGGGTTACCGTTGTTAACGATTGAGTTTCGCCACGTGTAAAAATAGCCGAACCATGTGCCGATGGCAAATAACCAACTTCACTCCAAATTGGCCTTATCTCATCAGTTTTTCTTCCATCTAAACGTATACGCTCGTTTAGCACGCTATTTCGTACTGCATCTTTTTGTACATCGTGATAGTATTTTGCAATAAGTGATTCAGGAATTTCTTCCTCTTCCTTATTTTGTTCAGTATACCATTCAACAAATTCTTCTTCAATAGCTCCAAAAGCATCGCTTCTTTCATGTTTGTTGGCAATTCCTCTCTTGGCAACCTCATAAGATTTGTCATAAGTTTTTTCATGAACAAGCTTTTTCAGTTCCTCGTCGTTTGTTTCGTGGTCGTACTCTCTCTTGGTAGTAGTACCAACTTCTTCCATTAATTCAATCTGTACCTGACATTGTACTTTTATAGCATCGTGTGCAACTTTAATGGCCTCGATCATTGTTTCTTCCGAAACCTCGTCCATTTCGCCTTCTACCATCATTATATTTTCGATGGTTGCCCCAACAATAATATCGAGGTCTGCCTTATGTAAATCGCTTGATTTTGGGTTAATTACAAATTCGCCATCTATACGTGCAACCCTTGTTTCTGATATAGGCCCGTTAAAAGGAATATCAGAAACTGCCAGTGCGGCCGATGCAGCCAGACCTGCTAACTGAATAGGCAAAACCTCTTTGTCGGCCGAAATAAGAGATATAGTTACAAATGTTTCTGCATGGAAATCGTCGGGGAATAATGGCCTCAATACTCGATCTACCAGGCGGGCTATTAATATTTCATGGTCTGATGGCCTGGCTTCCCGTTTAAGAAAGCCACCGGGGTAACGACCCATGGCAGCATATTTTTCTTTATAATCTACCGAGAGGGGCATAAAATCTACATCCTCTCTTGCGTCTTTTGCCGATACAACACTTGCAAGCAACATTGTGTCGCCCATACGTACTACAACCGAACCATCTGCCTGTTTGGCAAGTTTCCCGGTTTCGATGGTAATCGTCCTACCATCACTTAATTCAATCTTCTTTTCAATTACGTTTAACATCTTCTTTTCTTTCAAATTTCTGTCTTTATTATTTTCTGTTTACCTCAAATACCTCATTAGTAACATTTCTTTAAAAAGAAATACTACGGGGTATTAAAAAAAGAAAAGGCAATTACCAAAATTGCCTTTACCTTTATTATTTCCTTAGTTTCAATGCTTTAATTATTGCACGATACCTTTCAATATCCCTGTCTTTCAAATAATCAAGTAAGCTTCTTCGTTTACCAACAAGCTTAAGAAGTGATCTTTGTGTACTAAAATCCTTTTTGTTAGATTTTAAATGACCGGTTAAATAAGCAATACGATATGTGAACAATGCAATTTGTCCTTCGGTTGAACCTGTGTCGGTCGCCGATTTTCCATATTCTTTAAAAAATTCTTGTTTCTTTTCAGCAGTTAAATACATCTCTTATACATTATTATTTTAAATCCTTATTTTAAGTTTGCAAAAGAAGGCATTTTTTTTATAAAATCAATAATTATTTTATTGATGTATTTGCTTTGTAAAAAAGTGTACTTTTATTTTTTTTAATTTGAAGATTAATTATTTATTTAAACTTATGCAAATGAATTGTTTTACGAAAACAAGCTTATTATTAATGGTACTTGCTTTATTCGCTGCTCCTGTATTTGGACAGAATGCTAATAGTCCCAAAGGGTTTCTTTCCGAAAGCGATAATGCTTCTGTATGCCAAAACCCAAATGTAACAACATCGCCCGTTTTTAACCAAAGGGCATGGAACGTACAGTTTAACTACCCTACACACCCCGATCATCCGGCACAGGCAGGGATCGAAACCGATGGTACAAATTTTTATATTACCCAGTGGAACAATGACTCCATTTTCAAATATGACATGAACGGAAATTATGTCGGAGCCTTTACTATTAGTGGAGTTACAGAACTGCGCGACCTTGCTTACGATGGCACTTATTTTTATGGAAGTAATGCTTCGGCAAACATTTACGAAATGGATTTTACCACCCAAACTTTAATTAGCACCATATATGCACCATCAGGCACACAGGTACGTCATATTGCTTACGACGATTTCAACGATGCCTTTTGGGTTGGAAACTGGTCAACCGATTTGGATTTAGTATCCAGGACTGGTACAATTATCAACACTATCCCTTCTGCTACACATGGCTTATCATCTATCTACGGAACAGCTTTCGACACAATATCTCCCGGTGGGCCTTATCTGTGGGCCATTAATGCCAGCAATGCACTTGGAATGGCTCAATTGATTATGGTAGAAATAGCTACAGGCCAGCAAACCGGTATTATTTGGGATGTATTGCCCGATTTAGGTTTAAGTGGTGGTATTGGTGGTGGATTATTTACACATCACGATATTGTTCAGGGAACTATTACCTTAGGTGGATTAATCCAGAATAATGCAATCTTTGGATATAACCTTGAAGATATAATTAAACCTATTGATGCTGGGGTTAATGTAATTACAAGCCCAATAACCGGTCTCGGGCTGGGAGCTGCCGAACAGGTTACTGTTATTCTCCAAAATCTCGGGTTCCAAACTATTACCGGCTTTGATATCAGCTACCAAATCAATGGTGTCGATACGGTAACCGAGATTTTTACCGACAGCATTACATTCGGACAAACATATACATATACTTTTACGCAAGGCATTGATATGACAATTGCAGGCTTGTACGAAATTGAAGTATTTACTACAATTACGGGCGATGCCGATCCTTCGAACGACATGGCAGGCATCATGGTTTATTCACTTGATAATGCTGCTGACAAACTTGTTTTACTGGAGCATTTTACACAAGCATCATGTGTCCCTTGTGCAAGTCAGAACCCTACTCTTGATGCATTGATTACAAATACAACAAATATTGATAAAGTGGTACACATTGCTTATCATACGCATTGGCCGGGAAGCGATCCTATGTACGATTTCAATCTTGCCAACAATGAAAATGATGCCAGGGTCGATTATTACAATGTGTCGGGAGTTCCAAATTGTGTTATTGCAGGAAACCAGGATCAAGGCTCGCCGGGAATTGTAACACAGGATGCTATTGATGCAGAATATGCCCGCCCCGGTTTGTTCAATATTACCGGCGAAGGTGTGGTTGACTTGACAACAAATACCATCCAGATTGATGTTTCGTTCGAAGCTTATGCCGATTTTCCTTATGGTGCTGTAAAAGGCCATGTAGTTTTAGTCGAAGACCGAAACTACGCTACACCTCCCGGATCGAATGGCGAAACATATTTTCCTGATGTAATGAAAAGAATGTTCCCATCGCCGGACGGAACAAACTTAAACAATCCTGGCATCAGCGATATCATTAATGTAGATTTCACTTACACTGTTCAGGATACCACTGATGTTTACGAATTAAAGTTGATCTGCTTTGTACAAAATGATATGGATAAGGAAATATACATGGCAACTGCCCTTGATGTTTGGGTAATGAATTCCGTAAATGAATTTTCCTCATCTGACATTAACATATATCCAAATCCATCGACAGGGATTTTTAATGTATCGAATGTAGCAAATTCAAACATTACAGTTTATAATACACTTGGCGAAGTGGTAACTGAAATTACAAATGCAAGTAACAACGCCAGCCTTGATTTATCGCATTGTGCCAATGGTGCATATTTGGTAAAAATCATAAGCAACAATAATGTAGTTACAAAAACAGTGAATGTAACACGATAATCCTCTTTTTTGAGATCATAATAGCAAAGCACCCTTTCCTTTTTGGTTGGGGTGTTTTTTTTGCTGATTAGTATCTCTTGAAGAACCCAAATAACTGCCTTATTCCGAACTTGCAATTCAATCATTTCCAGGACATTTAAGCCTGTGTCCAGATCTCGCGACTTGCAATATTTTTATTAGAAATCACGAGTTCCGGCCAACAGAGCAGCAACTCAAATTTTCTTTTGCTTGATGAACCGTCTCGCTTATCTTTGGCGAGATGGTGGGAGAGCTGCACTGGCGGCTATTTTGCCGTCAGCCGCCTACTCGATTGGCAATAGGCCTTTATTTAAATGTTTCTAAAAATTGTCTTGCTGTCATAACCGGTAATTTCGATGCTTTGAAGTCTTTCAAATTCCTTGTAATTATAAAGTCAAGATTATTCTCGATTGCAGTAAAATATTGAAGTCCATCCTCAAAATCTGTAAATGAATCATCATTCAATGCTACACCTATTATTTTGTCGTCAAGTGGTAAAATATTAACAATCAATCTTAATTTTCTTAATATTTCTTTTGTTTTCTTAGAGTCGATTTGACGTAGCAATGTATAACTTGTATTCGCAATTGTCAAAGACGAAATATTAAGTTCAATAATCTTTTGGTCGGCTAATGAAAAAAGATTCGCTGATTCATCATAAAATGGTACTCTGCGAGATAATAAGTCTATTATGATATTTGTGTCAATAAAAAGTTTTTTCATTTGTATTTCTCTGTTAAATAATCAGCATATTCGTTTTTGTAGTCAAAGTCAGGTGGCAGGTTAATAACACCGCTTAAACTTTCAACAAGAGGCGTAATAGATATTTTACTATCTGTATCTTTTTCTCTAGTCAAACTGTCAAGATATGATTCAATCATTTTTGATAAACTGATTCTTTGACTTTTGGCATAGGTTTTTGCCCTTTCTATCACACTGTCATTTAATCTTA
>JAYENH010000136.1:0-4822 GCA_034721995.1 Bacteroidota bacterium | reverse complement strand
GAAAAATGGTTAAACTCTCAGTCGGATATTGATTACTCGAATCGCCTTCCACGTGGCAGGCGTTATGCCGGAAATGGTTCGGTTAAAGATATATTGATAAACAAAAATGTTATATAAGCAAAAGTTCAGGGCACACGCTCAAATCCATACCTGATGAATTAAGTGATTTGGTAAGCATCTGATTTATTATTGATGATTGATGATTGATGATTGATGACAAGCTATTTCTCAAATCCTAAACCCAAAACGTACTCCAAGCGAAAGTGATAAAAATGGGTATGCGAAATGTTCGTCTCTGTCGACAGCAAAACTGTGTGTGCTGCAAGCCGGGCTTTCCGGCATACATTGTCGTTCCACTGCCACTTTCCAATAAAGCGCAATCCCTTGTACGACGAATTTATTTTACTCTTGTGTTTATATTTTAAGAAGGATGTCCTGGTTACAACTCCATTATAAATCAAAAAGGGGATTATGGAATAAGTGCTTGACATGCTTTTAACATAACCGGCTTCAAAAGCGATACTCCTGTCGCGTTTGTAAAAATATTCCACATAACCCGAATACTCTTGATACAGTAAAGGTACAGGATTGTATGCAATAATAAACCGACCTTTATTTGAAAATGTCGTGGCCGGCTCCTGGGACATAACCGAAATGGTCAACAACACAAAAATTATTGTGATCGTGAACAATGCCGATATTGTTTTTGCATTCATTTTGTAATAGCGATATTGCATTCTAAACCAAGCTTATTCTACTTCGTCAATATTACCTTCTTCGAGAAATTCCCTTTTGGTTTTTTTTATTAAAATTGATAAGTTCGGATGGTATCGGAATTGTCCCTGGAACTTGATCCTTTCGTGTTGTTGTGCTTAGTTGTTTTCTTTTCCTGATTCAAAAATATTGTCTAATTTCTCCCTTAGATTTTTTTTAGTTATCAATTTTGTTTCATATTCACTTATCACTGTTGGTGAGACGCTTCTGTTTAATGATATTTCAACGATACTTTCTTCTTTTGTCTTACAAAGAATAATTCCAATACTTGGTTTTTCATGTTCCTTTTTCACATTTTTATCTAAAGCCCCAAAAAATCTAAGTCGTAATATTCTCGGACATAGTGCATAATGTAAGGATAAATTTCTCTCGCTACTGGTGAGATATTTCCCTTTGATAACATTGTACGCTCAAATAGACCACTGTCAAGTTGACGTTGAAGCTCCTTTTTAGAATAACTTTCAGTTGCACCAAGTCGAAGGTAAAACTCTCTTTCCTCATTTTTTTTGTCTGAGCAATTATAATCATATTGTTTGTCCAACTTATTTCTCTCACCAGTGGCGAGAGTTTTCCGTTTTGACAATAAGTATCGTAAAACTGTCTCATCCGCCATAAATTTTGAGAAGAAAAACCTTTCATGTCCGGCTCTTTAACCTTTAAATATAAAGCAAGGTGCACACTTTCAAATATGCACCTCACTCGCAATGCTTTATGAGTCTGTGTTATGGGCCTTTTTTATTTAAATACTAAACTCATATACTAACAATTAGCTTATAAATCATATTATTTTCGTGTCATATAGATTACTGCTTTTTTGCAGAGTATAATAAATAGATTACACTTTGCAATGAAATACAAATGATTACAATCATTATTTCATTAGTATTAAAGTCTATCCCATTGTAATGTGTAACTGTTATTGGAGCAAGCAATAATGCAAAAAACAAATGTATGGAGTACAATATAGATCTGTTTCTAGCTTTAACATTAATTGCATTTTTATATGCAAAATCGAATAATATTACTAAAACAATAGAAAAAGCTAATTCAACAATAAAGTGATTGTGATCGACTAAAGAAAACAATTCAAGAATTAGCCAAATCAAGAATACTAATACAATAATAAAATTGAACTTGTTAACTAATATATATTTCATGATTTTTTATTTTGTTTCATCCATTTCACAAGCTTTTACATACGCATGCGAAACTGCAGCAGTCATCAAATAACCCATCAAACCCCATGTACAGCTAGCACCAAGAAGCCCTCCAGCAGCATCAACCCAAATAAGAGTAGTAGTATCAGGGTCTTTCATTACAGACTTTAAGGAAAAATAGGCTGTCCAATATTGATCTGATGATGCGTAAACATTATTGGCAATAAGGACTCCTGTGTAACCAACCATTGAACTATTTAAAGATTCTGTATCAATTGAAACATGGCTATACATTGAATTTACTGCATTCTCGGCAATTAACTATACCGCATGTTGAACTAAACCTCACTGGCGTTCGGTGGCTCAGAGTCACCGAAAACCAGTATATTTGAGGTTTTATGTTTCACTTAAATAATTTATTATGACAAATTTAAAAAAAGTTTTGACAATGAAGCCACACTTCGGAATTTAAGCCCCCGTACCAGGGAGAGCTATTGGTGGCACATTAAGGATTATTACAATTTCCTGGGAAAAGACCCTAGGGAAACCGGTGTAGATGAACTCAGGGATTATTTCCTGTCGATGCTTTCGGACGGCAAGCATAAACCAGGTAGTGTTAAAATGGGATATTACGCCCTCAAGTTTTTGTTTACCAGGATTTACCATAAGGAATGGGCCAAAGAATACCTGCCAACACCTAAAATTGCCAAGACACTTCCTCTTGTACTTTCCAAAGAAGAAGTGTTGGATGTTTTGGGTGTTATCCCGAATTTCAAGCACCGGAGCATCATCATGTTTATTTATTCGACCGGTACGAGAATTTCGGAATGTGCCAACATAAAACTTACCGACATCGACAGCAAAAGGATGCAGGTCAACATCCGCGAAGGCAAAGGGCTGAAACAACGATATGTCCCCCTTTCCCCACTTTTGCTTACCACCTTGCGTCGCTTCTATAATGAATATAAACCTAAACATTATCTTTTTGAAGGTGCAGGGGGCAAAGCTACCCACCTTAGTACTTCTGCTATTCGTGAGATTTGCAATAAGGCACGTTACCACACCAGGCATATCAAAAAACATTACACACCACATACTTTCAGGCATTGTTTTGCTACCCATTTGCTGGAACAAGGCGTGAACCTTTTGGTAATCCAGCGTTTAATGGGCCATGCGGGATTAAGCAACACCTTGAAATACCTCCATGTACAACAACTGTCAATCGACAAGGTGATAAACCCTTTAGATAATTTAAAAGGTGTGGAGGGGCTATGCAAAAAGAAATAAGTATTGGCGGGCTTATGCGCGACCATGGCGAAAGCTACATCAACCGAAACCATGTCGATGGTCAGGAAAAAGGCCTTATCCGGTTGCTGGCAGCTTGCCGCACAATAGCATTGGGCAGCCATTACGAAAAGTGTGACAATTGCCACTACCTTTGCCAGTCGTACAACTTCCCGATTCTCGGGACAGGCTATGCCGCAACAGGCATTGCCCTGTTTGCCAGCAAAAAGATAAAGAACAGTGGTTGCAGAAACGTATGAAAGAATTGCTACCGGTTGGGTATTACCATGTGGTATTTACAATTCCCCACCAACTAAACCTGTTATGCCTTCAAAACAAAAAGTTTATGTATGGCATACTTTTTAAAGCGGCATCGCAAACCCTGCTCGAACTGGCAAAAGATACAAAGCACCTCGGTGCCGATACCGGACTGATAACCATTCTTCATATCCCGCCTTGCGGGACAGGCTATGGGGGCAAAACATGATGGAACACCCACACCTGCATTGCATTATGCCGGCCGGTGGATTGTCGTTCGACAAGGGACATTGGGTACATGTCGAAAAGGAAAATGACTTTTTTGTTTACTACAAAATCCTGTCACGTAAGTTCCGTGGCAAATTCCTCGCTTTTCTAAAGCAAGCTTACATAAGTGGCCAACTGGATTTTAAAGGAAAGCTGTCCCTGATTGCAGGAAAAATAAAGTTTCAGCAATTTATCGACAGCCTTTACAAAAAAGAATGGGTAGTAAACATCCAGCCCCCTTTTGGCAAAGCCGAAAAAGTGCTTGAATACCTCTCGCGCTATGTATTCCGTGTTGCTATTACCAATAACCGCATTATAGCCGTGAAAGGCGGAAAAGTGCATTTTTCGTGGAAAGATTACCGCACCGGGCTATTCCGGAAAATGAAACTTGGGTTGGACGAGTTTATCCGCCGGTTTTTATTGCACGTATTGCCAAAAGGATTTTTTAAAGTGAGGTACTACGGAATATTCTCAAGCAGGTATAGAAAACAAAATATCGAAACTGCCAAACAGCATTTATCTCAGGAACAATCACTGGCCAACGAAGAAGCCATTGAAGATGGCCGGCAGGTATGGGTAAAACAGGATACCGTTTGGGACGAAATAATGGGCTGGCTTAAAAAATACAAAAAGCCAAATTGCCCCAGTTGCAAAAAAGGCAGGTTGCGATTTGCCGGCATAGTCCCTTATGAGCGGATGGCCCCCGGATAGCAAGCAGAAGCCACCAAAGTTCTTTGAAATAAACAAGCATCAAAAGCAACAGATAAAACACAGTTTTTTCTGAATGGAAAAGTTATGCCCGAAAGGCAATGCAAAATAGATGGACAACACCAAAAATTGCTTGTATGAGAAAAGAAATGAGAAATAAACCCGTAGGTAACCATCCATGACAAACAGTACAAAACATTAAATCCCCTTATGTCTATCCTAAGGCACTCAATGGCTTAGCCCAACAAGATTTAAAACTCAATTGAGCTTGTGGTAAACAAAAACAACCACCAATAAAAAAGAGGCAGGAGGAAAATCAAACATCCCTGTCTCTTTTTTTACAGCTCAACTGAGCCTTAAATCCTATATTGTTA
>JAYENH010000135.1:0-4825 GCA_034721995.1 Bacteroidota bacterium | reverse complement strand
CATATTGTTGATTTATTGCACAATAAGCCTTTGTTGATGAAGATACTTTAATGCCATTTTTCATTAACACCGGGATAGCCCATAAACTATGATCCTGCAAAGAAAAATATGGGGCACGGTAACATTTAATTTTAGCATTTGTAATACTCTCAATTATTTGGATGCCTTTCTGCAAATCATACTCAAATTCTTTTTTATTTTGATGATAAATATGAAGGTGGTAATAGCTATGATAGCCGATTTCGTGTCCATGCCGGGCAATTTCTTTTATAAGATCGGGATGCTTTTCAGCTACCCATCCTAAAATAAAAAATGTTGCTTTTACATTGTTTCGCTCTAATACATCAAGTATAATTTTGGTATTCATTTCAATCCTGCTCTCATACGACTCCCACTGGCTGTGTGGAATGCGTTTAGAGTCATTCATTAAAAACCAATCTTCGATATCGAAACTTAATATGTGCATATTATTACCTGTGTTCGAATTGCTTAACCCCATGCTAATTGATTACACCCTTTCTGGGCTATATTGTATCTTTTTACTATCCATAGGGCGTTACCCTATGCTAATGATTGCGCCCATTTTGGGGCTTAAATGTGCTTATTTGTTTTTAAAGGGTTTTACTTTATGTTAATAATTACACCCACTTTGAGGCTTTTTCTGTATTAGGTTTGTCTATATTATTAATAAATAAATTTCGATACAAAGGAATCGAAAATTTTTACAAAACTTTGCGGTAATCTCTTTATTACTGAATTAATAATGCGGGTGTTTTCGGCAATAGCCTTATGTGGAAAAGTGAAATTGTAAAATAAAGTTTTATCATTTCCTCCCCATTGCATTTTATATTTGTGCACACCACTATCTATTGTGCTACGGCCCATGGAATACACTCTGCATTTTTCGGCAATTGCCAATTCCAACATTTTTTCGTGCAAAGCATAAGATACATACAATCGGTTATACTCTTTTAAAGTGGCAAACCAGGGATTTTCGGAATAATCCATAAAACTTAATAAGATAGCCGATCCAACAACTTTGCCTTGAAGTTTTGCAATAATGATTTTACAAATGCCATTTGAATAATCGCACAAAAGATTTTCATAGAAACGATAGGGCAAAGCAAAAGAGCCAAGACGATGAATATTTTTCCGGTAAACAGAATAAAAATCTTTTAGGTATTCAGAGTCCCCAACAAATATTTCGATGCCATTGGATCGTGCCTTCCGTATTTTTCGTTTCACCGAAGGCGAAAAAGATTGCATCTGAGAATCCATCGTAGCAGCAAGACAGATTTCGCTTATTGTTTTATGATTGGCGTAGTTGTCGGTCAATGTTTGAAAACTTCTGCTTTCGATCTGCAAAGAGTTTTCTTTTGTGTTTGTTTTTATCTTATCCAAAACATTGGAAAGAGATAAGTCTGTTTTTAATTTTACAGAGGCCTGGTTTTTGCCACTATTTTCTTCTAATACTTTGTTGAAAAAACCGTAAAAGAGATGTATTAATTCTTCTTCTGATAAATCTATATCAGGAACATTACGTTCAAGTTTTTTAATTAAATGGGAAGTATCGACCCAATAAGCACTATGGCTAAAGTGGGGCAGGGAAACGTAAACATTCCTGATACGTACAGCTGTGAAAATGCCAACAAGCACAGTATCAACAAAAAATGCCACAGTAATATGTGGCCAGTTCCAGGTTTTTTCAATAATATATGGCAGCGATGGATTATTGCCAATGGTAACATCAGAATTTTCCATAGCTGAAATTATTTCAGCATTCGAAATTTCTTTATATGAATTGTTTGTTATTTGCACAGTAAATTTAATTCAAAATAAAAGATTGTTATCCCCGTACAATTGCTTTTTCTTACTGGGCAGGCGAATTCCACGGATAAAATCATACGTATACCATTTGTCTTTATTTCATGAATAATAGGGCTATCCTTGTCATCGGTGTTAAATGTGTGAAGTTCGATTGAAGAAAATCTGGACAATATTGATTTTATGTTCTCAATATCCAATGGGAGACAGCCGGAAAGCTTTTTGTCCCACACCGCAACATCAATATCCGAAAACTTGTGCGGATTGCCTTTTGCATTCGACCCAAACATTTACATCGAATAATGCGCTATAAATATTTTTCTGCCCGATCTTCATACATTTCGTTTCTTAACTCCTTATAACCCTTACCTATATAACTATTCTTTGTATGTAAAGATCCTATTAGCTCGTCCAATTCTTTAGGCAAATCAGAATGTCTATTATGATCTATATCCATGGTCTTGACAATATTCATAAAATAGTTATCAATCATGGATGATATACTTACCCCCCTTTCTAATGCGTACTCTTTAATACGTGCCACCATATTGGCATCCCGAATACTTACTGTTAACTTATAAGCCATACTGCCAAATTTATACAATTTTCTACGTGCAAATGTAAAAAATAATTATCGTTACTCCAATTGTAAATGGCAAAGGGCAAGGAGCGGAGGGCAGAGGGCAAGGAGTGGGGAGCGGGGAGTGGGGAGCGGAGGGTCTACTTTCGTATTAATGACTTTCTGAAATTTGTAATCATTTTACTGAGTATTACTAAATGAGGATAAACATCTAATCTTTCGGAGGTAGTTATAATCTTTCTTCTCTCGAATATGTAGAGGATATTTGCACATTCAAACACCGACTTTCTTGCAATATTCAGGAAGTTTGCAAAATCTTTATCGGAAAAAGAACCTGAACCTTCGGCTATGTTGTTTGAAATACTCATAGCTGCTGCCCTTAATTGCTCTGCAAAGCGATAATGCTTTTTCAATTCAGCTTTATCAGCATAATCAAACAAGGTATCTGAGATTTCAATTGCTTTTTTCCATATCTCCAGGTTCTCAAATCTAAAATGTTCCATATCAATATTTTTTAATGATTATATTTTCCTCTTCGCCCTTCGCTCCACGCCCCCAGCCCTTCGCCCCTTGCTCTCCGCCCTTCGCTCCTCGCTCCTTGCTCTCCGCCTCACCATGTCAAACTTTTTCTTCTACTGCCCATTCAAAAAATGGAATTGCTAATATGGTTTTATCATCGATGATAAAGGTATCCGACTGGTTATTGGTAATAATGTAAGCCCTTGTTGTGTTAAAGAATATCATCGCTTCCAGAAGTCCGTTTATCTCCCTGTCCATGTTATCCTGGTTGAGTTCCCAGCATACCTGGTAGATTTGGGATAATTTTCCATGCTGAAAAACAACAAAGTCACATTCCTTTTTTTCTAAAAAATAGTAGATTTCGGATGTTTGACGGCGCAATTGCATGAAAACCATATTTTCAAGTAACCTTCCCCTATCATCAGTAAAGGAAATACTATTTGTAGTAATCAAACCATTATCAACACAGTAGATCTTTTTTGGATTGACAATTTGAACTTTATGAGAATAGCTAAATTTTGGGATAAATGAGAAAATATAGGCATCGTTGAAATATGACAAATAGTCCATGATGCTGGATGATGAAGCAATTTGAAATATTTTCCTCAGACTATTAGCCGTAAAAGGTTTACCCACATTAGAGACCAACCAAACCCCAAGTTGACGCAGTGTATTTGTATTTTTTAGATTGTATCGTACAGCAATATCACGTATTATGATATCATTGAATACCTGTAACAAGGTATCGTGTATCCCCGATTTGAGGAATTCGGGAAAACCACCTGACCGCAGATATTTACCGGATGTTGACTCATTTTCCTGTTGTTTGGTAAAATCTAAATATTCTGTGTATGAAAATGGAAATAGTTCTTTCGAGATGTGCCGGCCGGTAAGTTTTGTGCCCAATTCCCGGCTTAACATGGCGGCATTCGATCCAGTAATATAAACTCTATATCCTTCATCCAGCCTGAACCTGACAAAGCTTTCCCATTTTTGCACATTTTGGATTTCATCAAAGAAATAGGTAATTATTTCATTCTTTTCTGCGATCTCCTGTAAACGGTTAAAATCATTCAGGTCAAATCCCGCTAAACGGGGATCTTCAAAATTAATGAACAATGAAGACACTTCACTACTTCGATGTATTTGTTGCATAAGTGTGCTTTTTCCACATCGACGAATACCGGATACGATTAAAGCATAGGCATTAAGACCTGACAAATTAGACGGTATCCGGGGTAAACCGGTATCCAGTCTCATAAGTCGCTCCTTCTGAGAAGCCACAACCTGCTCAATGATTAATTTTGACAACATACCAAATAGTTTTCGTTAGCAAAGGTAACTCTTTTTCGTTGACAACGAAAACTTAATTTGATTTGAATTTCTGACCCTACCACTTTTTCACACTTTGCTCTCCGCTCTCCGCTCCACGCCCTAAGCTCTTCGCTCCATGCTCACCGCTCCATGCCCTCAGCCCTCCGCTCCATGCCCTCAGCCCTTCGCCCTTCGCTCCATGCCCTTCGCTCCTCGCCCCCTGCCCTCTGCTCTCTGCCCTTCGCTCCTTGCTCTCCGCCTTTTGCTTTCCGCTACATCTGCCACTTTTCCTACACCAACCACACTAACAGTTTGGTATATTCCGACAGCATTATCTGAATGTCTTCTCGGTTCTTCCACCAGCCCTTTCCGGTAAAGTTGCTGTATTTGCTTGGGCTTGTCATGATGTAGGTTTGCCGGTTTCCTGAATTTAATGCTTTTTGAAAAATCATCCCGGCACGGCGGGTATGCGAAGGGGAACTCACTACTATCAGCGTATTAATTTCGGGGTTTTGTTTTATGTATTCTTTGATTATTTGGGCCTCCATCTTTGTGCTTCTTGCACTACCGGGTAATAATACAATGCTG
>JAYENH010000134.1:0-4831 GCA_034721995.1 Bacteroidota bacterium | reverse complement strand
AAATAGAGAACTAAATATCAAGAATGAACAAATAACATTACAAAAAGATAAATTAATTGAAGCTTTAAAGCACCTTAGTAGGCGAGAAAAGGAATTGAAAGAGGCAAATATTACCAAAGATAAATTCTTCTCCATTATTGCTCACGATATTAAAAATCCTTTTTCGAGTATCCTGGGTTTTTCAAATCTATTAAATGACAGGTTTTATGATTATAGCAATGAGGAAGTAAAGAAATATATTGGCATTATTTCCGAATCATCCGAAAACCTGTATAATTTATTGGAGAACTTGCTGCAATGGTCGCGGGCCCAAACTAATAAAATAGAATTTCATCCTAAAAAATTTAATATAGCACAATTATTAATGAGCAATGTGGCTTTATATAAAAATACCGCTATTAAAAAGGAAATTGAAATTTTTACCGATTTCAATAGTTCGATTGAAGTTGACGCAGACCAGGACATGGCTGATGTAGTTATCAGGAATCTGTTGTCGAATGCCATTAAATTTACACGAAAAAAAGGGCGGATTAAAATAATTGCCGCCGAACAAAAGGACAAGGTTGAAATTGCTATTATTGATAATGGAGTTGGCATAGAGAAATTCGAACTAAATAAACTTTTCAGGATCGACAGCCAGATAAAATCATCGGGAACCGATAATGAAAAAGGAACAGGTTTGGGCCTGCATATTTGTAAAGAGTTTGTTGAAAAAAACAATGGCAAAATATGGGTCGAAAGCGAAGAGAACAACGGAAGCAGTTTTTACTTTACATTGCCAAAAGAATCGTATTAATCTATTTTTGACGCAGGTTTGCGCAGATTACGCGAATAAAGTTTTTCATTTTGTAAGGTATTTTATTGTGTATTTTCTGTTTCTTTGAAATATCGAAGATACCATAAGCATATCGAAAAGGGATTTCGATAAGCTTATCGAGACTAAGTGGATTTTTAATAGTTTTACAGGCTGAAAAATGAGATCGTATTGTTATTGCTTTTATGTAACACTTCCTTGTATACCAAAAAAAGGAATTCTAAGTTATAGGAATTAAAAAAAAATGATTTTGGAATGAAAAATATTCCCAAGTATAAATATCGGAGATAATAAATGGTCCAAAATTTAAAGAAAGCCATTTTCAAACTTCACGGCAAACATATTTTAAGCGAATGAAATTTATAAAGTCAGCCATTTTCTTCTGTTTATTCATGAATACGGTATTAGCAATTGCTCAGGAAAACGACACTCTGACTATTGTGAAAGAGCTAAATGCAAAGGAGCAATATACAAAATCCATTACATTGCTCCAATCGTATTATCCCAGGCACAAAAATGATCAGTACGCCGGATGGTTGTATGCACAAACGCTCCACTACTCTGATAATTATGCTGAATCTCAAAGGATTTACAAATATTCAATTCAGCAATTTCCTGGTAATAACGACATTAAGTTGGATTTAATAAACAAGCTGGTCGAATTGGGCGAATTATCTGAGGCAATAATCCAGATCAATCTATTTCTTCCTGATTTCACCACTGATTACAAATTCGTTGCCCACAAGACACTGGCTCAGGTTTTTTATTGGAAAGGGGATTACGATCGATCTATTGCAGAAATAGATCGAGCTTTAGCCATCTGTAGCAACGATAAACCGGCAATTGACCTTAAAAACGAAATCAGCATGGCAAGAAGCAATTGGATAAATTTCGACATAAGCCATTTCACCGACGATCAACCTCTTACCAAATTTAATCCTACTATTAGTTCTGGATTTTATGTGAGTTCCCGGCTTTCTTTGGGTCTCGATGTGGATCATAATATGTATACTATTTCAGATAGTAGCTATTCAACAACCTGGATAAAAGCTTCGGCAAAATTTAGTTTCCTGGAAAAGAATGCAGGACTAAAAGTTGAATTTGGCACAATAAATTACCCTTCAAAAGAAAAAAGTATTACGGGAATGATTGAACTGAATAAGAAACTCACGAAACATTTGAATGTGGTGTTCGGTGCATCCTATCAGCCTTATTTGGCAACCACTTATTCAGTGAAAGAAAAGCTAATGCAAACCCAATACGGAGCAGCTTTTGAATGGAATAATCCAAATGGCTTCATTGGAAGGGCCTCCATTGATAACAAGCTTTTTTCAGATATAGATAATTCCTATTACACAGCAAGTGGCTGGCTTGTGTTTCCTCCTCTGAAAATAAAGAAGTTTGATTTTCGTGTTGGATACGGTATTAATTACAGTGATTCGAAAAGCAGTAATTTTGAATCAATGGAAAACCTAAGTGACATTTTAGCTGTATGGGATTCAACCTATGAAATAGCTGGGAATTACAATCCCTTTTTTACTCCCAATAAGCAGTTAATTCACACGGCAGTTGGCCTGGCGGAATATAGCCCCAATAAAAAATTGACACTAACCTTTGACATCAGCTACGGTTTTAGTGCAAAATCTAATGCGCCATACCTTTATCTTGACAATAACAGCGAAGGTGAAATCATAATTGCAAGGGACTTTGCCGCGCAAAATTATAAGCCAATGGATAGTAATATTTCCATCTATTATAAAATTTCTGATTCCTTTAGCCTTAAAGGATATTACAGGTACAAAAAGACCTATTACTACGAGAGTAAAAGTTTAGGAATAATAGCCCGAATAGTTTTTTAGTAGATGAAGAAAAATAATCCTAAATATAATATGTGGCAATTTCGCGAAGCAAAGGATGTGAAGCTTTTCGACAAGTTTATCTTAATTGTGCTTTCTTTTGCCGGAGTCATCAGTATATTTAATCTTATGGAGTGGTGGTTTCAGGGAAAGCACATTGTAAGTTTTGGCTTGTTTGTGGTTCTAAGCACATTCTTTTGGTATGGAGTATTTCGGATTATATTGATATGGATAAATTATCTGGGCATTCAAAAACCCGTTAAAGTACCCAAACCCAAAGAGGGGCTGAGTGTGGCTATTTTCACAACAAGCGCACCGGGAGAGCCAATTTCTATGTTTGAAAAAACTTTGGAAGCACTTCGGAATGTTACTTATCCACATACAACCTATCTGTTAGACAGCACCGAAGATGTTGCCTTTAAAGAGATAGCCGAAAAATATGGGGCAGTTTATTTCGACCTTGCCAACCTGCCGGGGGCAAAGGCCGGAAAAGTAAATAAGGCACTCGAATTAACAGACGAAGAATTTATTTTAATTCTCGATCCCGATCATATTGCATTTCCCAATTTTTTGGATCAGACACTGGGCTTCTTCGAAGACGAAAAAGTGGGCTTTGTGCAAGTTTCACAGGGTTACTACAACCAATATCGTTCGTTCACAGCAGCCGGGGCGGCAGAACAAACCTATACCTTTTACGGGCCTACCCAAATGGGTTTGTATGGCTTCGGAAGCAGCATTGCCATTGGAGCCAATTGTACTTTTCGCCGAAAAGCATTTGAAAGTATTGGAGGACATGCCGAAGCCCTTGCCGAAGATTTAGTAACATCCATGCGGCTTCATGCTGCCGGGTGGAAATCGGTGTATAATCCCGTAATTGTGAACCGTGGTTTGGTGCCTGAGGAGTTTGGTTCGTTTGCCAAGCAACAATTAAAATGGTCGAGGGGTGTTTTTGAAATGTTGTTTGTTGATTATCCCAAGCTGTTCAGAAAATTCTCATTTTGGCAAAAATTTTCATACGGTGCCATTTCGTTTTACTATTTCACCGGACTGATGACACTGTTCTTTATCCTTATCCCCCCATTGTACTTTTTTACAGGGGTTATCCCGGCCAATATGGATTTTACCGAATTCCTTATCAAGGGAATTCCGGTGGCACTTATCTCCTTATTTATTTATCTATACGTGCAAAAATTCCTTGTTCACCCCAAAACTGAATATGGATTTCATTGGAAAGGAATGATCTTGAAATACTCCTTATGGCCAATCTATTTTTTAAGTTTTGTATTGTCATTGCTCAATTATAAAATACCCTATATCCCAACACCAAAAAAGGCTGTAATTGGGAACATTACACCATTTGCAAGGCCACTTATCTGGTACAACCTGCTTTTTATAGTTTCGGTTGTGGTTTTATTCTTCGATCGAAAATATTTTGTGCCCGAGAGTGAACTACTTTTTACTTCATCACGGACATGGGGTATGATTGGATTTTCCCTTATCGCATTTATTCAATCAACAGGGGGGATACTGGCAGCATTAGGTGCCATTAAGTTAAAAGAAGAAATGCCGTGGGAGGATATCGATGTAAATAAAATTTCAGTTAAAACAGAAAAAAAATGAAAACACTATTATTGGCCGGAGGCTTTGGCACCCGATTTAGCGAAGAAACAGCTTTGAAACCTAAACCCATGGTTACCATTGGCGGTAAGCCTATTTTATGGCACATCATGAAACTCTATTCTCATTATGGCTTTAATGACTTTGTCGTTCTCCTGGGGTATAAAGGGCATGTTATTAAAGAGTATTTTATTAACTACTTTTACTATCAAAGCGATATAACAATCGATATTGCAAGTAACCACATCGAAATACTGAACAATAACTCCGAGCCATGGAAAATAACTTTGCTCGACACAGGTTTGCATACCATGACAGGTGGCCGTGTATTGCGATCGAGGAATATTGTGGGCGATGAACCATTTATGCTTACTTATGGTGATGGAATCGGGGATATTGATATTGAAAAACTGGTAACATTCCATAAAGGGCATGGAAAAGCACTGACAATGACAACCGTTCAGCCCGAAGGTAGATTTGGAGGTGTTGGCTTTACAGGGGACAGCGACAAAGTGGAAGCC
Source organism: Bacteroidota bacterium (assembly GCA_034721995.1). GTDB lineage: Bacteria > Bacteroidota > Bacteroidia > Bacteroidales > M50B96 > JAIOYV01. The sequence goes on along the minus strand of JAYENH010000134.1, from coordinate 23 downwards.
TTTTTAGAAAAGCCCAAAGGGGA
>JAYENH010000133.1:0-4836 GCA_034721995.1 Bacteroidota bacterium | reverse complement strand
AAGATTTTTTACCCAACACATTTTTTGAGCAACCCATTGTTGATGCTAACCCCAACGACTCGGTTTGTGGAAATGTTTACGATCTACAGGCAATAAGCACAATGGGCACAGGTTTGTGGACAGGCCCTCCGAACACATCTTTCGGCGATGCCAGCTCTCCTAATACCACAGCACAAATTGCCTTTAGCGGATTGAGCCAGGTTAATGCAACTTTTACATGGCACGAGCAAAACAGCTTTTGCCAGGCCGAAGATGATGTATTAATTGTATATTCAACTTATCCTAATGCAGCCGCAGGTTTAGACGATTGGACATGTGGAATTGCATATACTTTCGATGCCGATATACTGGGTTACGAATATGCTATGGGTACATGGAAAACCGATTTTAGTAACGCCGACTTCGACGATAAGCACGACCCTAATGCTACTGTAACATTACCAAATACAGGCTCGTTCCCGGGCCAGCCACAGGCAGGAACATTTGGCGATTCATCTTTTATTGCAATTCCCTTTACATGGGTAATGGACAACAACCGATGTACCGACGAGGATATAGTACTGATTACCTTTTACCAAATTCCTGTAGCTTTTACCGGACCTGACACCTCGGTTTGTGGTAAAGTTTATGATATGCGTGCAGAATACAGCATTGGATCATCAAAAGGACAATGGACAATGATACAAGGCCCCGGTGGATCAACAGTTCCCCCAACCTGGTCAGACGATACCGACCCACATGCAACTGTTCAGGTACCGCTACATGGCGAGTATATATTCAAATGGAAAGAAGATAACCTGCACAATCAAACATGTACAACCGAAGACCAGATTGTGATTTTCTTTATAGAAATTCCTGATGTTGATGCAGGTCCCGATAAATACATTTGTGGCAATTCAACTAATCTTGAGGCTATAAATAGTACCGGTACAGGAGAATGGTTATCGGCTCAGGCATATATTGATGATATAACCGATCCACTATCGTATACAGAATATGGCCTTACAGGAACAAATGATACCGTAACTTATGTCTGGCAGGAATACAACGAGCACAATGGAATACAGTGTGTCTCGAATTCAGAAGTAGATATTGTATTTATGATTGTTCCCGAATCGGAAGTTTTCTTTATTCCGGGAACCAGCACCGACCATGTTTGCGGAAAACTCGAAACCATTGATTATAATATCCTTGTTGGTGTAGAACCCGGAATTACCGGCCCCAATGTGCTGGCCTACTGGATTGGTGATGATTCTAACTTCTACCCAAATTCGTTTGCTAAAGACCCCGACAGTGTGCGTGTAGGTAATTATGGTGTACATGAATTTAACTGGGTTATCGAAAATCACCATGGAGATTCGGTTTGCCCCGATACTTCTATTACTATTATTGTTGATTTTATAGAGCAACCCGTTGCCGATGCAGGCCCATTATACGATACTGCATGTATCGACAGCATAAACCCATACTACCAGTTCCAGGGTAACTGGACTACTTCAACAGGCGACAGTATTGCAGGTAAGTGGATTACTACATCGCCAAATCAGGTTAGTTTTTGGTATATAAATCCTATCGATCCCGATACAAGCCTTAGCGACTCTTTACCAAATAACTATGTGTATGTAAATTATATCGATCCAAATACCCCGGAAGTTTACGATTTGGTATGGCAGGAAGAAAATTATGGTTCGGGAGTAAATGGCAACCTTCCTGATTTCTGTCTCGACTGGGATACAACCACCGTAACATTTGCCCCACGCCCAACCGGTAAGGTCAGGGCTATTTATGAGCCACATTGTATTGGTTGGCCGGCAAAACTAAGTGCCGACGAAGATTATTCAATTGAAGCCTGGGATTGGTCAGATATTGATGATGGAAATATAATTTATGCACACAATGCTACATTAGACAGCGTAGGAAAAGGGCCGGTATTTGTTAAATGGCCGGAAGCACAAGCTGGTGATGAGCATTATATACGATTGATTACTGAAAATGAATGGGCTTGTATTTCCCGGGCCACTGCCGACACCATTAGAGAACCCGAAAAAGTTCCTGTTGAAATGGAAATAGAACCGGCAAAATGTGGAGATTTGAACGGGGAAATAGCATTGACAACACCACCTGAATTTCAGCAACCGCATATTTATAATTGGATTAAAATCGACAGTTTAGGATTTACATATAGTGATAATACTGCCGATACACAAATTGAACTTGAAACAGGGGATCATTATTTTAGTGCTAATGCCAGATCTTTGGTTATGCCAAATGATTCAAACTATCGTTGTACCGATACCTTCATGGTACATGTACATGATACCGGCTACATCGCGGCCCTTTACCAGATCCAACTAACTGACACAGCTGAAGGTATAGCACCACATACCATGGAGTTTACCAATGTGTCGTATATGGTAGACAGCACTTATACAACGCCGGATATTGTCCACTTTAGTCATCTTATTAATGAGCCTATTCCATTTGAAGAACTGGATGCAGAATACGAATGGCGTTTTTATAAACTCGGTTTCGATACGCTTCTTGATTATAATACTCCGGTAACAATACCGCCGGGATTAGATCCTGTACAAATAAATGGGGAATTCTTTGTTGAAGATGTAAACCCATCGGTGGAATTCGATGATGCAGGTTATTATATTGTAGAACTGTTGGCCCGTAGCGATTTTGGTTGTACCGATACTTTGCGCGATGGCTATTATTTTATCGATGCAAAATCTGATATAGTTCCGGGCGTAAATGTATTTACCCCTAATGGCGATGGTGTTAACGATTTTCTTGAGTTCGAGACAAAAACCCTGCGTAGCATGCATGGTAAAATTTTCAACCGCTGGGGCAAGCTCCTTTTCGAATGGACCTGGAACGAGAACGATCAGGTACCCAACCCGGGATGGTGGGATGGCAAACTTGAAAATGGTCAGGATGCTGCAACCGGAGTTTACTTTTATGTAATCGAAGGTGTTGGTTTGGATGGCAACGAATTTACAGGCGAAGATTACGCCAAAGCCTTCCATCTGATACGGGATAAACAGTAATCAATTGAAGATTGTCGAATGATGATTTATTATTGAGACAGAAGAAAATAAGATTTAAATAATCACGAAAGCCTGCAATTTTGCGGGCTTTCGTGGTTTATATCAAAAGGTATATCCTGCCTAAATCAGAATTGCTGACACTACTAAAATTAACAATCGTAAAATTTTTACCATATAAGATAGCTAATGCCAAAACCAATAGGTATCATTTTAAATCCGTTTACAACAGTTGTTCTGAGTTTGGTTTAAAATGGGCTAATAGGCTAAGTCTTATTTAGAGGTGATGGCATTTTATTAAAGGGAAATACTCCTATATGTAAAATTATTAGAGGAAATAAATGCTTATATCAGGGATTTAAAAGAGTTTAAATTGATGCTTGATCCTATTGTCTGATTGACTTGGAACTACTGAACTATATTCATTTGGTAAATGAAATAACCCTTGAGCACATTTTGTGTTTATACTTTTGTCTTTTACTTTCTCTCATTTTTTCCAATAAAACCGGCAATCGACATAATAAGATCGTTTGGAAGAATAGGTTTTGTTAGATAATCGTCGCAGCCGGCATCGAAACACTTTTGTTTTTCGCCGGGCATTGCATACGCTGTTTGGGCAATAATTGGTAGGTTGGGGTGCATGGCTTTTATTTCCTTAGTTGCAGCATATCCGCTTAGTTTTGGCAATCGTATGTCCATTAAAATTAAATCGACACTGAAATTGTTTTTACATATTTCTATAGCCTTGAAGCCATCCATTACCCAAATTATATTTGCACCGGTTGTTTTTAAAGTCGATGCAAAATAAAAATAACTCGACTCGTCGTCTTCAACAATTAGTATAGTTTTGTTTGAGAAATCGCTTAAAAGAGTATTTTTATCAGCAATTATTTCATGCTGCGTTGTTGAGCTTTGCACATAAGGTAAATCAATAGAGAAAACGGATCCGATACCAAGCTCCGATTTAACATTTATGTTGCCTTTTAATCCCTCGGCCAGACTTTTGCATATTGAAAGTCCTAAGCCGGTCCCCCCACCTAAAATTTCGGTATTATCGATTTTATGAAACCTCTCGAAAATCGAATCTAATTTATTAGAGGGAATTCCAATGCCTGTGTCTTTTACATAAAAACGAAAAATGTTTTTATTGGATTTTTCAACACCAATAGTAATTATGCCCTTTTTTGAGTATTTAATTGCGTTTGAAATGAAATTAGATAATATTTGCTTTAACCTTAGAAGGTCGCTTTGGATGAAATAATCTTGTTCTATTGTTGCCAACACAATTCTAAGCCGGGTTTTTTCAGATCTTTTTATATGTTCATCAAACGAAACGAACAAGTCTTCTAATAATTTTTTGACTGAAAATGTTTGTATGTTGAGACTTAGTTGTCCGGCTTCAATTTTTGACAAATCAATTATATCATTAATTAAATTTAGCAAAAGCACACCACTTTCTTTTATGTGGGTGATATATTTCTTTTGCTCTTTGTCCATTGGATAATGCGATAAGAGGTCGGAAAACCCCAGGATTGAATTCATGGGTGTTCTAATCTCATGCGACATATTAGCAAGAAATGCTGATTTTAGCCTATCGGATTCTTCCGCTTTTTCCTTTGAATGAATAAGCCTTTCTTCGTTATGTCTCCCCAGGATTGATATGCCAATTTGGCTGGCAATAAATCCCATCAGCTTTAAATCTTTTTCAGAAAACGCATCAATTTTATGTGTGTTTTGTACAATTATTCCACCAGATATTCTGCCATTAATATGCAGTGGTACTCCC
>JAYENH010000132.1:0-4842 GCA_034721995.1 Bacteroidota bacterium | reverse complement strand
TAGTTGTCAACGCTCATATTCTATAATTTTCAATTTCCTCAAATAATTTGGGTGTTCTGTTTTTTCTTTGAATTACCTTGCAAATCCATTAATTAACTTTGTCAAAAATTCATAATAAATGCTATCTCATTTTTCTGTGAAAAACATCAACAATATAACTATTAAGAACTGCCTACTGCTGACTACCTATTGAGAATTGCCTGCTCACTTCAATTGCTTTCAAAAGAGTAGCGTCAATCTCATGAATAATCGGGTAAAAGCCCTCGTCGTCGAAAATATTACGTACAACCTGCGCATACAACAGTGTGGCCAACAATTCTTTTGAGTATCGAATGTCGGCGTGGTTTGGCTTAATCCCTTTATTTTCGGCATATTTTATAAATTTATTAAGCAGGTTTTGTTTTTTCAGATGCTCGTGTAATTCGATATAGTTATTGAAATTTGAAAATGTTTCGCGGTTTTCATCAGCATAATCGAAAGCATAAGTATAAATGTAGCCACGGTTTCGCACTTTTGTAAAATAAGTGGAAATACCTGTGGTATCGACCGGAACAAAAATATCGGGAACTATGCCACCGCCACCATACACAACTTTTCCTTTCGGGGTAAAGTATTTCAGGCTGTCGTTTGTTTGTATGCTGTCGGCATCGGAAAAATCACCAATATTGAAACGGTCGATAACTTCATGGTAATAATCGAATTTACCATTGCTGTAAGGTTTTTGGATACAGCGTCCGGTTGGTGTATAATACCTGGCCACGGTTAAGCGCAATGCCGAACCATCGGGAAATTGGGTTTGCTCTTGCACCAGGCCCTTACCAAACGAGCGACGGCCTATGATTGTGCCACGGTCGTTGTCCTGCAAGGCACCGGCGAGAATTTCGCTGGCCGATGCCGATTGTTCGTCCATTAAAACATAAACATTATCGTTTATACAAATTCCTTCTGAAGTTGAAAATGATTCCCGTTTGGGACGGGCTTTACCTTCGTGGTACACAATTAATTTTCCTGCATCGAGAAATTCATTTACTATCGACACGGCAATATCAAGAAAACCTCCACCATTTCCGCGCAAATCAAGAATAAGCTTTGTCATGTTGGCGACTTTGAGTTTTTTAATGCCGGTTAAAAATTCCTCATAAGTATTTTTCGAAAAGCGGCTTATTTTCAAATAACCAATGCTATCGGCAATCATATATGCAACATCAACACTGAACATTGGTATTTTGCCACGGATAATTTCATAATCAATAATTTCGGCTTCGTTTTTTCTAAGGATACCAACAACTACTTTTGAGCCTCCGGGGCCTTTCAGCAAACTTATTACATCGCGCGTGGTCAAGCCAATACCGGCAATCAGCGAATCATCAACAGTAACAATCCTATCGCCTGCCAGCAAACCTATTTTTTCTGATGGCCCCCCCGATATTGTGTTTATTACGATTACCGTATCGTGCAAAATATTAAACTCTATGCCAATCCCATCGAAATTTCCTTCGAGGGTTTCGTTGGTTTCCTGTAAATCTTTGGCCGCAATGTACACCGAGTGAGGGTCGAGGTCTTCGAGGATAATCGGTATGGCATCTTCGATTAGTTTATTTTTTGATATCGAATCGACATATTCTTCTTCGATATAATTGAGCAATGAGTTAAGTTTATTGGTTTGCGGGTAAATAAAAAACCTGCTGTCTTTATTTTCGACCCTCAGGCCATTTCCAATGTAAATGCCTGTTACGAGCATTATTGCCAATACAATTGGCATAATTATGACCCACTTTTTATTCGATTTTTCCATGCACTAAATATAAAACTTCAAAGATGGGAAATCAATTTGTTATTTATTATTTATTATTGACTATTTATTATTGAAATCGACCGTTTCCTGTCGGCAGTCAACAGTCATCGGTCTTTTAAGTTTCTAATTCTGTTGAAGTACAGTCCTCAATCTTCAATCTAAATCAATCTTTGCTAAATTAGTATTAAATTTGACCTGTTAACTTTTTTCAAAAAAAAACAAAATGAAAACAATCTTATTAAATCTTTTCCTTATTTGCATCACAATAAATGTTTATGCACAAACGGCAGACAGCCTCGTAGCTTTTTATCCTTTCAATGGAAATGCAGTTGAAGAATTGGGGAGCGGAATTGATGGCCTTATCAACGGGGCATCTTTAACGACCGACCGTTTTGGACATGCCGATTCGGCTTACCTTTTTATTTCGGATTATCCGTCATTTATTGATCTGGGCGACAGCTTCGATGATATTTTTGCTATTGCAGAGGCAAAGTTCAGTTTTTCTTTTTGGATACTGGCTTACGATAATATGGCCAACAAAGCCATTTTTAGCAAGTACGGAAATAGTAATTGCAACGAACATGGCCGCGAGTTTTTAATTCGGATTAGCACAGACCAAAAGCTTGAGTTTATGAATTTCAGGTATTTGCATACAACCAATACCAGACAGGGAGTAAAAGGAAACACTGTGATTATTTCCAACAACGGCTGGAGACATATTGTAATATCTTACGATGGCAGCATTCCTTCGTCAAACGGATTGGAGCGTATAAAAATTTACATAAACGGTATACAGGAAAGCACAAGTTATACTACAAATCAGGGGAATATTGAAATAATGGAGGACGGCCCTTCGCATTTTGGCATTGGACTCCCGCTTGATTCTCTTGGTCAGGCATGTGGCGATTTTGCTTTCGATGGAAAAATTGATGATGTGAAATTATTTAGCAAAGTACTTTCATTATCCGAAATCGACAGTCTGTTTAATGAACCCGATCCGACTATTCCATCACTCAGTATAACTGAAAGAAAAATCGAATGCATATCTGTTTTTCCGAACCCTGTTAAAAAAGAATTAAATATCAACAATAAAAACGAGGTTCGACTTAGTTTATATGGCTTATCAGGAAATCTTATAATTGAAGAACAAGCTTTTGTACCTCACGGGAAATTGAATCTTGATGGATTAGAAAATGGTATATACATTTTAAAAATTATTGAGAAAAACAGTTTGCACGTTTTCAAAATAAATAAGGTTGAATAGAGGTTGAAGGCTTCAAAACAAGCCATGAACCAAGCTTTAAACCTCTGAACCCTATATCACATTGTAAATGGCCAGTGCATATAAATGAAAACGTAAAAGCCGGGCTGTTGCAAACAACAGAAAATTCCTGAATGGAAATTTCAACATACCCGAAAGAAGGCAGATTACACCCCAGGGCAAGGGAAATAATGCGGCAATTATAACTATAACCCCTCCCCATTTTTTAATGCTTGTTAAGTGGATCGAGAATTTCAGGTTTATGTAATTTCTTATTTTGGGGATTCGCCGCAAAAGAATGCCAATGCCAAAAGCCGCCATGCCCGCAAAATAGGAATCGACAGCGAGAAATGCCAATATCCAAAAACTATTGTCGAAATGTTGAGCCCACAAAATAAAAATTTCGGGAGGGAGCAAACCGAGCAAGGTTTCGGAAATAAAAAATACCAAAAAAACCATCGAAGGCGGAAACTTTGAAAAAACTTTTGGCCCAAGTGCATCAAGGTCGATAATGTAACTTTCGATAATGTAGGCAGCCAAAATAAAGAAACCAAAAATCATCAGGATTTTCAGGAGGTTTCGTAGTAAAAATTTATACAAGCCACTGCGCCTGTAATATATATGATATACAAGTACCTTGTAAATAAATTTTGATATGCCTGCTTTTTGTTCCACCGGAGTTTTTGAATTATAATAATTTACAACAACAATAAGGGTTAATAGTTTTTTTTCTGTGTCGGTTTATTTATCTCATTTTTTTTAAATAAAAATCAGCTTAATTTTGTTTTGATTATTTTTGATGCAAAAATACTTAATTATGGAGAGCTTAAAGCACAAAATTTCATCTTATCCAAAACCGGAAGATCTTTTTTCGAAAAATATTTTAAAAGGATATTTGGCCAAACCTGGCGCAGATTTTTTTAATGTCGATAATCTTAAAAAAGCATTTAGCCTTATCGACTTCACAACTCTCGATGTTACCGACACAAAATTTAAAGTTGGGAATCTGTGCAGGAAGGTAAATTCTTTGGCCGGGATATTTCCGGGTGTACCAAATGTTGCCGCAATTTGTGTTTACCCGGCACTTGTGGGCGAGGTAAAAAAACAGCTTAAAGTTCCCGGGGTACAGATTGCCTCGGTGATTGGAGGTTTTCCGGCTTCGCAAACTTTTTTGGAGTTAAAAACCCTCGAAGCAAAAATGGCAATTGATGCCGGTGCAACTGAGGCTGATATGGTGATTTCTGTCGGCAAATTTTTAGAAGGAAATTACCAAGAAGTATTTGACGAAATTGTTGCAATAAAAGCAGTACTCGGCAGTGCCCATCTTAAAGTAATACTCGAAACCGGGGCGTTAAACCATGAACAAATCTATCATGCAAGTTTGTTGGCCATGGAAGCCGGGGCCGATTTTATAAAAACCTCGACAGGGAAATTTAACCCGGCAGCCACCCCCGAAGCCATGGCAATAATGTGCCTCGCCATTAATGAATTTCAGAAAAAACACAAAAAGAAAATCGGAATAAAACCTGCCGGGGGAATTGCAAGCGCAGAAGATGCAATGCTCTACTTTTCGATTGTAAAAAATATTTTGGGCGATGATTGGCTTAATAATAAATTGTTCAGGATTGGGGCCAGCAGACTTGCCACAAAGCTTCTTGAGAAAATTTCGGAACAAGAAGGACGATAAGGCAAAGGGCAGAGAGCGAAGGGCAAAGGGCGAAGGGCGAAGGGCGAAGAGCAAAGAGCGAAGGGCAAAGGGTGGTAGACGAGAGATTCCTTACAGATT
>JAYENH010000131.1:0-4857 GCA_034721995.1 Bacteroidota bacterium | reverse complement strand
ATCCCAGGGATAATTAACAAGCTCGGCACCACCATGGATGTTTGTCCCCAACACAAATTCAATAGAATCGGCAAAGTCCATAAAAGCCACTGTTTCGGTTTGCCAGGCATTTCCGTCGGGATGAGGCCCATCGTCGAAATCAGCATAATTTCTGTTCAGGTCGATATAATTTGCGTTGTACCTTATGGCACCACTAACAGTATTGTTGCCTCCCATAAATGTTCCATCGGGGTTGGCAAGTGGATTAATCCAAATTTCGGCATTGGAAACCAGATTTGTAACCTGGGCATCGGTGCCATAATTTGTAAGCAGGTAATCAATCATCCTAAGCATTAAAACATAACCTACTGTTTCGTCGCCGTGCATTGTAGCTGTATAATTTATCCGTGGCTCGGCTTCGAGGCTATCAACATTATCAGATATTTTGGCGTATAACAATTCTTTTCCATTCACCGATTGTCCAATGCTAATAATCTCACAAAGCCCGGGATATGTGGTCTCAAACTGGTACATCATTGCAACATAAGCCGAATATGAGGGATAAAAGTCCCAACTCGAAATGTCCTTATGTGTTGGGTCGAGCAACATTTTTGGGTTTTTTATTAATGAACCCGGATGTTTTTCTAATTGAAAATCAATGTCCAATTTTAAAAAATCATTAAACTCGCTAAGGTTTGAGTATGCAAAAATCCTAAGTTCTTTACCTTTAACAACATTATCAATCGACACAATCCTGCCAATTTCTTCGATAGTGTTTATATTTGGAATACTAAAAGAAAAATAAATTTCGCCCTTTACTTTAAGTTCAGCAAAAGCTTTATCTATTTGTTTATTATCCTGAGCATTAATGCTTCCTGTTGCAATAATAAAACATGAAAGTAGCAGAAAAGTAAATATTTTTTTCATTTTTATATTTTTATACATTATTGAATAATAGAGTATCAGAAATAACTTTAAGTTGCATTTCAATTTGCAAATAATAAAAAGTCAAAATTAATATTTTTTTTTCCTTTGATAACATGGTTCTCCTCTAAAACTTTTTCATCAAAGATTTTTTTTTGAACCCTATTGAAATATCTTTGCAGCCTGTATTATTGCTATGAATCTGGCAATTTCAATTTATGATAAAATATATTAAAATTTCGTTCTTTGTCATGTTGATACTATTGACACCTGTTTACAATAGTTTTGCAAATAATATTGATATTCAATCGAAGCTTGCACAAGACTTGAGAAACGAAGGTTTCAGAAATATTCAAATTAGTAATGAAGGTGCTGATTTAATTGTTGGCCTTGAGAATAATGTTTATCGTTTCGAAGCTGATGCCCTGACGCGGGCCATCAAGATAATATACAAATTTGCAGGTACACACAAGAACATTGTTTTAATTGCCAAAAAGCTTCAGCTACCAATAATAACAATAAAAATCTCCGTTGAAAAACTAAACAGTTTTAGTAGTGGGGCAATTTCTGAAAAAGAGTTTAGTAATTCCATTCAAATCGATTTTTCTTCTTCGGATGAATGGAAAAAGCTCAGGCAAGAGAAGATTTTCAATAAAAATACTTTTGATCTCGATTTTGTTATTGAACCAAAAATAGGGTTTCAACTTGGAAATTACGATTATCCTTTACGATATCAATTTCGCTTGCTCCCGTCAATTGAAACATCGCTGTGGAAGGGGCAGAAAATCATCGGTCAGTTTAGCATTCCTGTTTTCGACAGACATTATGTCGATCAGTATAAATATTTTCGTCCCAATATTATTTCTATTGAGCAAAATTTCAGGATAAGAAAAGGTTTATACACAAAGTTAACAGCCGGTTGGTTTACCGAAAAACGCTATGGTTTCGATGCTGAGTTAGTGCAATATTTGTTCGATGGAAGATTGTTACTACGTGGCAATTTCGGTTACACAGGCTATATTTTATATTTAAAAAAAGGTGCGAAAGGTTTATCGGAACGAGTGTATTCCAAACCGACTATCGAAATTGACAGTCCTGACTATTTCCAGTTTTTTGGAAATATAGAATATCGCATAGAAAAATACGACCTTGCAATAAACATTTCCTATGGAAAATATTTATATGAAAACGATGCCTTTTTGTTGAATATCTACCGAAATTTTAACGAGTACACGCTTGGTTTTCAGGCACATTTTAGTGAGACAGGACACAACTTCGGTTTCCGCATTTTTGTTCCACTTTGGCCGGAAAAATACTTTAAAAATAAAAACATTCGAATTAGGCCTTCGAAATATATAAATTATTCGTATCTTGCGACGCGGGACTATATAGATACATATAGAACCAGCAATGTTATAAATGAAGTGATTAGGGAATTAAACCCATTATTTGTAAAGCATTTTATTGCAAAAAATTTATTGTCTAATAAATAAAGAAAGAAAATAATTATTAATTTTAATGTTTTAATTAAAGACCATTAACTATGAAAAACAAAACTTATTTACTATTTGGATTAGTTGCTTTTGTGTTTATGTTCGCATCTCAATCATGCAGCTTAGTAAAAGTAGACTCTCCAAACTTAGACGTAACTAGTGATAATGCACTAGAATATTACGTAAAAGGAGTTATTACAAATGCAGATGATTCACAAGGTATCGAAGGAGCAATCATCAACATTGGAGATGTTTCTATTACAACAGATGCTGATGGAAACTATTCATACAATTCGGAAACAGCATTTGCTAACGGAACTGTTGTTGAAGTTATTGCCGAAGGCTATGTAAAAAGTACATCAACACTCGTGTATGGAGCAGATGCCCCTGTTGAGTATTTTGTTGATTTCTCTTTAACTCGAGTACTCCCATCAAATACAATTAATCTTGTATTAGGTGGTGATGTTACATTCGAAGGTGGTATAATAAAAGTTCCTGAAAACAACTCTGTTGTTGTTGACGGCAATACACTGGAAAATATCGAAATATCAGTTACTCCGCTTAGCCCATTCTCAACATTAGGAAACTGGGTTGGTTCATCACTAAAAAAACTCAAATTCGAACCTGCCGGAGCAAATTTCGAAAAGCCTGTTACCGTAATAATCAATGTTCCTGAAGACTTTGTATACACTGAAGTAAATCTTTATCAATTCAACGATGCTAATAATACTTGGGAGGAATTAAATGAAAACTACAGTGTAGTTTATAATGAAATTAACAACCAAATTTCTTTTGAATTAAAGATTTTACCTATCGGCTTACATGCTGCCGATCCTAATACAATAAACATAACAAATGACGATCCTGCCCTAATTGAAGCAGCAGTACGTTATGAACCTAACACCTGCGATTGCGAAGCTGTATTTAATTGGTATGGCGGATATTATATGCGCAAGGTTGAATTAGTAGCTGGTACTGGCTCACTTATTGAGCTTAACTCATTGCATTTTTTCACTGATTATGGAATGCCTTATACTGCTGCATTAGTAAATGGTATTATTGTAGCTCCTGCTGTTCCTGCACCTGGTATTGCAATACCAGCATGTAAGCAGGTTGATGTTGATGTATCAAGAAAATACAGAGAAGTAATTGGCACTTACGAATATATGAATGAAAACAAAACCTTTACTATTCGCTATTATTATAGTGTTCAGGTTAACAGTAATATAGTTGATTGCCCGGTATATTCAAATTGTCACCAGGGTTGCTAAATAAAATATTTGGTTTTTAATTGAAAAGGGGTACAACTTGTGTGTATCCCTTTTTAATTTTTAGAAATAATTTACTATGCCAAAATGTATTTTGGCATTTTTTATTTCTACAGGATTGTCGAATTGTTTTCCAAGTGCATAGCTAATTGTAAATATCCCTGCCTTTGTTTGGAACGAAGAGCCTAAACCAAAGCCAAATGGTGTATCAGACAAAAAGCCGGAAACAGTATTTTTTTCATAATAAGCTCCATCTGCAAAAATAAAAACATTAGAGTTTTGCTCAAACAAATATCGAAACTCCAAAGTAAATATAGTGTAAGCAGAAGCTACTATCGACTCTTCATCAAATCCCCTGAGAGAATTGTGTCCTCCTATTTTCAGCAACTCGTTTTCGAAGAGGACTGAATTGTTAATAAATTCACTGTGATTTGCCAGCAATAAAACAAAATTTTGAGCTATTAAAAAATACTTTTCTACAGAAATCATCCCTTCAATTTGAGTTAAAATATCATTCGATATATCATTCTCATTTAGCTGATTTATGTTCTTCAGCTTTTTATTGCCATAAGCAATTCGAGATTCAAGCAAAATTCCCTTTCGAGGATTCATAAGATAATCGAGCCTGCGAAAACGAAAACCTATTCCGAAAATATTTGAATTCAAATCGGCAAAATCGCTGGCCGATAAATTGTTTAATAATGTCGACGAACTCATGGTACGGTAAAAGGCACTGAAGTAGTTTCCCTTTCCAAGAAAATAATTGAACCCTAATTCGTTCACAACATTCAGGAAACTACTGTCTCTTTTATCGATCATCAAATTGTACTGCAAACCAATTGGCGATGATAAAACAAAGGGGTATGCCAAATCAATATTCAATTTTTGGCTGGCCGATTCGTTTTTTCTCCAAACAAATCGTATGCTCTCGCCCCGGCCAATCGAATTCAACAAATGAAAGTCTACTTCTCCTGTAAACAGAAGCTTTCCGGTTTTTTCGCTGTTTGGTAAAACTCCCAATAAAGCATTGAAATGGTTTGCCTTTTTCTTTTTCAGATATAAAAAAATATCAGCACTACTTTCGAAGAATTCAACTTCGACCGGCTTTATTTCTGATAAAAAGGGAATTTCCTCTATTGCTTTTCCTGTTCTGTCAATATATTTTTCATTGTACAGGCTTCCGGGAAAAAAAC
>JAYENH010000130.1:0-4863 GCA_034721995.1 Bacteroidota bacterium | reverse complement strand
AAATAATGAGATGATAATATTCGTAATCAGTAGCTTAATGATTTCTGTCAAATAATTGAATAACCAATCTGAGAATCTGTGGCTTTATAAAATTAATTTTTCTTTTTTTCATGCGTTTGCCCTGTTCAATAGACTAATAATAAATGCCAAAACCTTACCACTTTTTATCCTTCCACCACTGTAACAACTACATTCCTACTCGATCGTGGCCCGTCGAATTCGCATACAAAAATATTTTGCCAGGTCGACAGGCCGGGCGTACCATTAATAATAGGAATACTTTCGGAGGGACCAACTATCCCTGCTTTGAGGTGGGCATCGCCATTGCCGTCCTGGGCATCGTGCTCCCAAACTCCGGCAGGAATAAGTTTTTGTAAAAGGCTTACAACATCGTTCTGTACCGAATAGTCCCAATTTTCCTGAATCATAATGGCAGCTGTGGCTCCCTGTACATATACATTGACGATCCCTTTTTTTACATCGCTTTTTTTTACAATGCTTTTAACTTCTCCGGTAATATCGTAAAGGCCTTCGTGCTTATCGGTTCGAATGCTAATGGTTTCCTGCATGTTTTGCTCTAATTAATTATTTAGTCAAAATTAATGTAATTTTGATAAAAATTTAAACGATGAACAAAACAAATCATTCTGAACTCGAAATAAAAACCCATGATGGGCTAAAACTATATGGACAACTCTGGCAACCTGTAAATAATCCAAAGGCGATAATTTTATTGTCGCATGGCTTGAGCGATCGCTCCGAACGTTTTGTGCATTGGGCTGAAAAATTTGTGGAATATGATTATGCCTTTTGCTGTTTCGATACACGCGGAAATGGAAAATCGGGAGGTAAACGAGGCCATTGTAATATTTTCGGGGATTTTCTATTGGATATTGACCTTTGTCTGATTGAGATGAAAAGGCTTTTTCCTAAAACTGATTTAATTCTGTACGGCCACAGTATGGGCGGAAATGTTATGGCCAATTATTTGTTGCACAGACAGCCAAAAGTTAAAGCAGCTATAATTACATCACCGTGGTTAAAGTTGGCACAAGACCCTAACATTTTATTATTGCTGATTGCAAAAATTGCCAGTTTGCTTGCCCCCGGATTGGTACAGAATGCAAACATCAAAGCTCATCATTTATGCGATAATCCCGAAGTGGTGCAGCAATATATTGACGATCCTTTAATTCATGATAAAATTACCCCTGCCGGATTTATCAATATCCGCAATGCCGGGCTTTGGGCTATCGAAAATGCCGGGAAGTTGAGCGTCCCAACTTTATTGATGCAGGAAAAAGGCGATAGGATTACCTCCTTTGCTGCAACTGAGGAGTTTGCTAAAACGTCCCGGGGAAATTGCCATTTTAAATCCTGGGACGGTTTGTTTCACGAGTTGCACAACGAGCCTTTCAGCGATAAGGTTTTTCAATATATTATTGATTGGTTGGCCAAAGAAACAATGTAAAAAACATTATATGTATAAATTATGAAGATAGATAAACTCATAAACAGAATACAGTTAGTTGACAGTAGACTAAAAAATGAAGCGAACAATTCGGTAAATCAACTTTTGACTATTCGCAATTGGATGATTGGTTACCATATTGTGGAGTATGAACAATTTGGTGAAGACAGAGCGAAATATGGAGACAGACTTCTAAAAACACTGTCCGAAAAACTTTCTAAAAAAGAGGCTAAAGGTTTTTCTTATACGAATTTAAGTGTTTACAGACAGTTTTCGATTGTCTTCCCCGAAATTCTTCGGACAGTGTCCGAAGATTCTTCTTCAATTCTTCGGACAGTGTCCGAAGAATTAAGTCAGACACAAAATTTAATTGAGCATATACTTCCTGAACAAATAAAAATGACAGGACAAATAAGTCAGACGATTTCCAATTTCTCTGAGGGAAAAGTGCTGCTCGCATCAAAAATGATGCAATCGCTTTCTTTTTCTCATATCACTTTGTTGTTGCCGATTAACGATGATTTGAAAAGAGCATTTTACACCATTGAAGCAATAAAAGGTACATGGTCGTTTCGAGAACTGAAAAGACAAATCTAAGTCAAAAAGAAAAATGAGAAACTTTCGTACAATTGTCGACATCACCGAATCGGAACATAAAATCAGCCATCAGACCGGACTTGTTTTTATGGGTTCCTGTTTTTCCGAATCAATAGGGCAAAAGCTTGTCGATTACAAAATTCCTGTCGACCTTAACCCTTTTGGGGTTTTGTACAATCCGGCTTCGATTGCCGAAAGCCTTGATATCCTTATCAGCAAAAAGATATTTACTGAAGATGATTTGCATTTTGCCAACGAGCGTTGGTTTAGTTTTTACCATCACAGCGATTTTTCGCATCAAGATAAAAACACATGCCTTGAACTGATAAATTCCCGGATACATACATCGCACGGGTTTTTGAAAAATGCCGGTTATCTGTTTATAACCCTCGGAACATCATGGGTGTTTTCGTTAGCAAGCACAGGTAAAGTTGTGTCGAATTGCCATAAAATCCCTCCCCGCGAATTTATCAGGCAAAGGCTTTGTGTTGATGAAATAACCAAATTACTTAAAAAGAGCCTTGATGAGCTCCGGCAATTCAACCCAAACATAAAAATTGTTTTTACAATTAGCCCAATCAGGCATTGGAAAGATGGTGCGCACGGAAATCAGGTGAGCAAGGCCGGGCTTCTTTTGGCCGTCGAAAAACTTGTAGAGGAAACAAAACAGCTTGCCTATTTTCCTTCGTATGAAATAATGATGGACGATTTACGCGATTACCGTTTTTACGAATCCGACATGCTTCACATTAGCCCGTTGGCGGTGGATTATATTTTCGATGCTTTTGCCGGTTCTTATTTTTCGTCAGCAACAAAAAACCTTAACCAGGAAATAGAAAAAATTGTAAAAGCCACGAAACATAAAGCCTTCAACCCAAAATCGAAAAGCTATATAGGCTTTTTAGAATCGAACATAGAAACTATTGAAAAGCTGGAAACGAAAAACCCTAATCTCAATTTCAATTTAGAAAAGAATTATTTCATTTCAGAAAAGAAAATTGTTAAACTGTAAGATTAATTTGAAACGGGAACTTTGAATCGGGATATATATTAAAGCAATCCGGCGTGACGTAATAATTTTGCAAAAACAGGATCGTTTTGAGCTTGTTCACGATAAACAATTTCGATTTTATTTACTTTTTCTTCGAGGCTGATGGTTTTGTTTTGGACCGGATTTAATGCTGTTTTACGATCCCAAACAATATATCCGAATAAAAACAGCATAAGTGTAATCATTATTCCAAATCCCCAATATAAAGTTTCAACCTTTGATTTTATCGCATCTATTTTTGTTTCCATTGCCTCGAATTTCGAATCTATTGCCTCGAATTTCGAATCTATTGCCTCAAATTTCGAATCCAAAGCTTCAAATCTCAAATCTATTGCCTCAAATCTCGAATCTATTGCCTCAAATTTCGAATCCAAAGCTTCAAACCTTATGTTCATCTCCTTCCTTAAGGATTCAAGTTTTTCCTCGGTGCGCATAATCCTGTCGCGGTCTTCTAAAGTGAAGGATACACTTTGTGATTGTGCAAAAACTTGTAGAACAAAAACGAATAATAAAAATACAGAAACAACTTTTTTCATAATTCTATTTCTTTAGCAAATACAAAGGTACAGAAATAATTTTAATTCAATTTATTGATTTGTGCAAATCTGATTTAATAAATCAAGAAATTCCTTCAGGTTTATAGCTTTTGCAGTAGCATCTAAGGGAAACCCGGCAATACTATTTTTTTACGTAATTTGTTATTGATCGATCTATAAACATATTTATGTAAATTTAAAATACCATTGCAAATATACATAACATTATCGAAATGCTACTTTACAAAAATCAATAGATTAATTATTTGCAATCACTATTTATATTAATTTTGATGGTTGATAATCAAATTAAATATTAAACATCATGTGGAAAAAGATAAGTATCCCATTATTTTTTATAGTATTAGCCTCGATAATTTTTATTCTTCAGGATAAAACCAATATGCCAAAAACTATATCGGGTGGCGATGGTAATACTGCCGACCCTGCCGCTCGTATGGAATGGATGCTCAATAGGTTGAAAGATCCGGCCACGGGAAAAATCCCTGCAGGGATCAGGCAAAAAGAACTTGCTTTTGCCAAATGCTTGAAGCAAAATACCGGCCTTAAAAGTGTGGACTGGACAGCCCGCGGGCCATACAACATTGGTGGACGCACCCGCGCAATGGCCCTTGATATTACCAACGACAGCATTATCCTGGCCGGAAGTGTGAGTGGTGGTTTGTGGCGTTCGGTCGATGCCGGTCAAAACTGGGACAGGGTAACACAGCCAGGTCAGTTTCCATCAATCTCGGCCATTGCCCAGGATAAACGTCCGGGCGAAACCGATACATGGTATTGCGGTACAGGAGAATTGATTGGAGCATCGGCTTCGGGGACCGGTGCATATTTCTATGGCAACGGCATGATGAAATCGGTTGATGGTGGCCTTAGCTGGACAGTGCTTGCATCAACAGCTACTAACTCGCCCCAGAATTTCGATTCGCACTGGAACTTTGTACACCGTGTTGTTACCGATCAATCGGTCGATACTGCCGATGTGGTATATGCCGCTACTTATGGCCGGATAAATCGCAGCGAAGATGGTGGCCAAACATGGCAAACGGTTTTAGGTGATTTACCCATAAGTTTCGATACCGAACTGGCCATAACCACTAACGGTGTGCTTTATGCCACCCTTAGCAGTGATGGTATCGACAAGGGTATCTGGAGATCGCCCGATGGATTGAACTGGACAAACATTCTTG
>JAYENH010000129.1:0-4872 GCA_034721995.1 Bacteroidota bacterium | reverse complement strand
AGGAGTCAGATATTTATAGAAGTAATTGGCGAAACATTTTAAAGCTCCGGTAGGAGCGACATATTGGGCAAAGTCGAATCTTATTGGCAAGAGAGCCAGGACTGATATGACCTGCTATTCTTAAATTCACGAATAAAAAGTGTAAACTGAGAAATGAAAAATCCCTTTTATTTCTGCCGGCGACTCAAAAGAAGTCATCCTTTTGCAATATCCTGATTTGGAGCCTGAAGATAATAATGCCTGCTTGAAATTTGCTTCAATGATTTTGAGTAATAATTATTCAATAAAAGATTTTGCTGCTTAATGGATATAAAATACCCAATCGAATTACAAGCAAAATATCCTAATCGCTATGATCTACTAAAGCCGTATAGGACAACTGTTGAGAGGATGTATCTTTAAACCCTGAGAAAATCAAGACCCCGGCCAAACAAAAATAAACTAAAACATTCATGTCCTATAAATTCGCTGATAACTATCGGATAAGATTTAGCCGTAAAATCGAACTTTGAAAAAACCGAAGTCTGCTTTTGCCGGCAGAAAGGCGGCATACAAGCCTTGACCTTTGAATCAATAAAGCTTACTTAATATTAGTATCCAGTCCCTGGTGGTACATGCTCATAGCTTTCATGCTCATTCCCATGCTTGAAAAGCCTCCATCGTGAAACAGGTTCTGCATGGTTACTTTTTTTGTAAGATCAGAAAATAATGTGATACAATAATCGGCACACTCCCCTGCAGTAGCATTGCCAAGTGGCGACATGCGGTTGGTAAAGTCCATCAATCCGTCTATCCCTTTTACGCCGCTTCCGGCAGTTGTTAAAGTAGGAGATTGGGAAATGGTGTTCACCCTTATTTTTTTATCGCGCCCATAAATATAACCAAAGCTGCGGGCAATCGATTCCAGCATTGCTTTTGTGTCGGCCATGTCGTTGTAACCGTAAAGAGTGCGTTGGGCTGCAACATACGACAATGCAAGCACAGACCCCCATTCATTTATAGCATCAAGCTTACGGGCTACTTGTAAAACTTTATGAAACGAAATGGCTGAAATATCAAGTGTCTTATGCAAATATTCATAGTTTAAATCATCATATAAACGCCCTTTGCGAACATTTAACGACATACCAATTGAGTGCAGGATAAAATCAATTTTGCCCCCAAATTGTTCCATTGTTTTTTCAAACAGGTTTTCGATGTCGGAGAGTTTTGTTGCATCTGCCGGAACAACCTGAGTATTGCAAGCCTCGGCAAGTTTATGTATTTCGCCAAAGCGAATGGACACCGGTGTATTGGTTAAAACAAATTCTGCTCCTTCCTCATAAGCACGCTCTGCCACTTTCCAGGCAATCGACTTATCGTTTAATGCCCCGAAAATAATTCCCTTTTTTCCTTTCAATAAATTGTAAGCCATATTTTTTAGTTTGAGTTATTAACATTATTCAGGTCGTTTTGTTTAAGTCTTTTGCTTAGTAGAAAAATGTAAAAATACTAAAAACTTTTGCTTTATATTTCAGAAAAAGCAGGTTAATTATATTATTAGGGGCAAAATTTGAATATGTGTTAACCGTGGGGGGAGTGAAACTAAACCATTTGTACCAAAACCAAAACGAACAAAACCCCGAAAGGCTGTTATGTAAATTATCAATAAAAATTTTGCCGCTAAACCTAATTAGTTTATACTTTTACAAAAAATATTATCATGAATATTAAAGTATCAAAAATTCTTCTTCTGTTATTGATGTTTGCTTTTGCTTTATCAAACT
Source organism: Bacteroidota bacterium (assembly GCA_034721995.1). Classification (GTDB taxonomy): domain Bacteria; phylum Bacteroidota; class Bacteroidia; order Bacteroidales; family M50B96; genus JAIOYV01. The sequence goes on along the minus strand of JAYENH010000129.1, from coordinate 3,106 downwards.
GCAGCGGGCAAAAATCAAAGAAACCTGAAAACATTACAAAATCTGAATATGCCATTGTAATACATGGTGGTGCGGGAAATTTCTCTTTAGATGATATTTCCAAAGAAAGACAAATTGAATATCAGGAAAAATTAAAGGAATCGCTTTTAGCAGGCAAGAAAGTATTAAAAAGCAATGGTTCGGCAATTGATGCTGTCGAGGCCTGTATAAATATTTTGGAAGATTCGCCCCTGTTCAATGCCGGAAAAGGCTCGGTTTTTACACATAGCGGGACCAACGAAATGGATGCCTCGATAATGAACGGGAACAATAGGAATGTGGGTGCTGTGGCAGGTGTTAAACATATTAAAAACCCTATATCAGGCGCACGGGCCGTAATGGAAAAATCGAAACATGTGATGCTTTCGGGCGATGGTGCCGATCGGTTTGCAGCCAGTGTAGGATTAGATACCGTAGCCATTGATTATTTTTACACAGAGCGCAGGTGGCAACAACTTCAGCAAATTCTAAAAAAAGAAAAGCAACAAGGCCTAAATTCAAAAAAGGGTACTGTTGGCTGTGTGGTTTATGATAAAAACGGAAACCTTGCTGCCGGGACTTCAACAGGCGGAATGGGCAATAAAATGTACGGACGCATTGGCGATTCGCCAATTGTTGGTTGTGGCAGTTTTGCCGATAATAATACTTGCGGCATTTCGTTTACCGGACATGGCGAATATATTATACGTATGGTGGCTGCCCACGATATTGCAGCTTTAATGGAATATAAAAACATGGATTTGAAAGCCGCAATGACAGAAGTTATTCTGAATAAATTGAAAAAGATAGGTGGTGATGCCGGAGCTATTGGTATTGACAAGAACGGGAATATCGAAATGATATTCAATACTACCGGCATGTTCCGGGGATTTTTAAAAGCTGGTAAAGAACCGGAGATTTTTCTTGATTCTTCAAATACCAACAGATTTAAGTAATTTTGAAGAAAAATATCAGAATAAAAATGACAGAAAAAATAAATAAAACACTGCTACATATTATTGATAAAATTCAACATAAAAAGCATTTTAGTTTTTTTAGTTTAATATTGAGTTTTAGCATTATAATTCTATTATCATCATGTAATGATAAAGAGAAAGAAGCAACAATCCCACTTGGCTTAATACCTCGCGATTCACTATTGCCATTGCTAATAGATATTCATCTGGCCGATGCTTATATGTCTCAAAACCGAGTGCCAAAAGGGGTTAAAAACCGGAATACTTTTTATGCAGGAATAACAAAAAAGTATGGCTACAACAGAGCCGTATTTGATTCTACTATCCGGTTTCTGTCAACCAAACCCAAGTTATACCAGAAAATATATGAAGATGTAATTTCGGAACTAAGCCTGCTTAAAGGATTGGTTGACAAGGAGACAAAACTTTTGGAGAAAAATGGCGATGGCAAGGAGACTTTTTCGTATTCGCACGAAACAAAAAATGCCAGGATAAAAAAAACTAAGAATTTTAGTCCTGACTCAACAGTTATAAATCGATTGCAAAAAGCACAAAAGCGTTATAAGAAAATACGCAAAGGCCAAAATTTACGTGTGAAAGACAAGTAGTGGTTTGTCATACTCAAACAATAGATTTTTGGTTATTCCGGGGTTAAAAAATTGGGAGAAAAAACTTCTTCGTTTACTTGTAAAAGAAATAATATCAATATTGTTTTGTGTTGAATAATTCTTTATTCCTTCAATCCAATCTACATTATTTATAAGCTCAAAATTCACATTGTGTTTTTTATAAAAACTTGAAAGCTGCTTTTGAATAAGTGATAATTGTGCAATATATTTTTCCTCATCATGTAAACTGCCAACGTGCAAAATAGTTAATGAGGCATTGAAAACGGAAACAAGCCTAATCAAACGATTTAGCGATTTTAACTCGTTCTCCTCGAAGCGGCTCACAAAAGCAATTTTAATACTCTTGCTAAATGTTAATTCAACATCACGGGGAATAACTAAAACAGGTACATTTACCGATGTAAGTAAATGATATGATAAGCTTCCCAATATTTTTTTCACTTTATCGCCGGTACTTTGGGTCGAAAGCAAAAGCAAATCTGGGTTTTCATCATTGCAAAAGCAAATAATTTCTTCGGCAGGTGTGCCATATACAATCTCCTGTCTTACGACAACATCATGAAAACCAAGTTTGTCTTGCATTTTTTTCAGGTTTGCGAGAAAGCTGTCAAGGGCATTTTTGGTTTCTTCTTCGTCAGCCGTTTGCAAAGGAGAATTTATCTGGTATGCCACCGATGCATTATCCATATATGCTAATACAGGGAAGTTGCTATTTTCGTTGAAACAATGTAACAAGACAATCTCTGCTCCAAGCCTGGTAGCCAGTTCCAGACTAAACTTACAATTATTCTCCGAGCAATCGGAGAAATCTACAGGTACAATAATCTTTGCCATTATCCTTTTATTTTTAATACTAAAGATACAAAAAACTATTATCTCGAAATAACTACTTTAATTTCTGCTTTCTTTTTTCTGGCAGCTTGTAATTCGAGAAAATACACCCCAACCATCAATCTATCTACTTTTATTTGAATGAAATTTTTATTTGCAGGCATCTTTTTTGAATAAACCACAACACCTCGCGAATCGTATAGTTTTAATTCCTTTTTCTGATTCAAATCAATATGAACATTTAAAATATCTTTCGATGGATTAGGGAATGCCGTTAGCATTTTTTTATCATCTTTAATCAATAATGAATATGAAAGTGTTAAATCGCGATAGGCCAAACAATACTCTCCTTTATTTACTTCTTCGGTAATCAACCAACCCGAACGACTATTTCCGAGACGTACAAAAGAAATCTCAGCCCAGTTGTTCCAACAACCTTCACGGTACAAAAGCACAAGCGAGTCGGCACTTAATGGGTACGGAAACCAGGTATAATCTAACCAACCTGTTCCGTTTTCTTTATTGTTATAATTGAATTTGAATTTTCCATCGAAAGTTGAAGGTAAAATCCCATCTATTTTCCAATAGCGTGAATCGGAAAGAGTGTAGCTTGGATTATTTCCCTGAAAAGGATCGGGGGCAACCCAGTTA
>JAYENH010000128.1:0-4896 GCA_034721995.1 Bacteroidota bacterium | reverse complement strand
AATTTTGATACTTCGTTGATATTCATTGTAATTTTCATTTGTTTTTTATAAACCATAAATACGCTATATTCCGTAAAAGGTTTTATATTTAAGATTCATATTTATCAACACTTTTATTAGTTTATTTTTGATGATAATTATATACAGTTTTAGATGGATAGTCAAATGTTGGCAGTAAGCAGTTGGCAGAACTCTGAACTCTAAACTTTTAAACAAAATTGCAGTGAGCAAATATGTGCAAATATTAACAAAATACTGGGGGCATTCGGTTTTTCGCGAATTGCAGGAAGACATTATTCTGTCGGTTGCATCGGGAAAAGATACACTTGCGCTTATGCCAACAGGTGGAGGAAAATCTATTACTTTTCAGGTTCCGGCCATTGCTATGCCGGGTTTATGCCTTGTTATAAGTCCTCTGATTGCACTAATGAAAGACCAGGTCGAAAATCTGAAAAAGCATGGAATAAAAGCCCTTGCTGTTTATTCCGGCATGACTGGCCACGAAATCAATATTGCTTATGACAACTGTGCTTATGGCGATTACAAGTTTTTGTACTTATCGCCCGAACGTATTGCAACTCCCATGTTTCTCGAAAGAATAAAGCATTTCGATGTAAACATTATTGCTGTCGACGAAGCTCATTGTATTTCGCAATGGGGCTACGATTTTAGGCCTTCGTACCTGCGAATTGCCGAATTGCGCAAACACATCCCGGGAGTTCCTGTTTTAGCATTAACAGCAACTGCTACCCCTAAAGTTGTTAACGATATTCAGGAAAAACTTTTGTTTCAGGAAAAAAATGTACTGCAAAAAAGTTATGGCAGAAGCAACCTTGCTTATGTTGTTCGCGAAACAGAAGATAAATTAAAATATCTTTTGAAAATAATATCGAAAGTGCCGGGAACCGGCATAGTGTATCTTCGAAGCAGAAAAGGAACTCGCGAAATTTCTGAATTTCTGAAAAACAACAAGATTAATGCAGATTATTACCATGCAGGAATTTCTGTTAAAGTACGTTCGCAAAGGCAGGAAGACTGGAAAAGCGGACGCATTCGCATAATGGTAGCAACCAACGCTTTTGGGATGGGCATCGACAAAGATAATGTACGATTTGTGGTTCACATGGATTTTGCAGATTCGCTCGAAGCCTATTTTCAGGAAGCCGGACGTGCAGGCCGCGATGGAAAAAAAGCTTATGCAGTACTTTTAGCCAATACTTCGGATGAGACAAAATTAAAAAGACATTTCACCAAAAGTTTTCCCTCGCGCGATATTATCAGAAAAGTTTATCAGGCACTTGGCAATTATTTTTCTATTCCTATTGAAGGAGGAAAAGGAATGGCTTACGATTTTGACTTGTTCGATTTCACAAAAAAATTCAATCTCGATTATGTGCAGGCTTATAATTGTTTAAAAATACTTACACACGAAGGCTATATTGAAGTTACCGATGAATTAAACCAGGCATCGCGGGTTATATTTCTTGTTGGGCGCGATCAATTATACAAATTTCAGGTTGCCAATGCCCAATACGATAAATTAATAAAAGTGCTTTTGCGCTCATACACCGGATTGTTTAACGATTATGTAAAAATTGACGAAAACCTGTTAGCAAAACGGATCGGAACAAACAGGGACACCGTTTATGAAATCATGAAAAACCTATCGAAAAGTAAAATCATAAATTTTATTCCCTCAAAACAAACAGCTTTAGTGATTTATACTGTTGAGCGTTTAAACGATCAATCTTTGTTTATTTCGAGAGACAATTATGAAAAAAAGAAGCAGGTTTTTCAGGAACGTATAAATGCCGTTTTGCATTATGCCTTTTCTACCCACAAATGCCGAAGTCAGCTATTATTAGAATATTTTGGCGAAAAAACATCAGATCGCTGTGGCAAGTGCGACTACTGCCAAAGACGCAATGAGCTAAACCTTAGCACTTACGAGTTTGATGAAATTTTTGCCTCTGTGAAAAAACTACTTCTACAAAAACCCATGCGCCTCGAAGATTTAATAGGACAAGTAAACCAGAAACACGAAAAAGTTGTTAAAGTAATCCGGTGGTTATTCGACAATAAAAAAATACAATATCGCCCCAACAAGTCAATTGAATGGACAGAAAGCTTGTTTTAAAATTTAAAAGGCTTACCGCTTACTCGAACATATCCTAACCCAGATAAACTGGAGAAGAATAACTGCCAAAAAATACACAGCCTGCCCCGCTTTTTTACGGGGAGTATCAGAAATAAGATACTAAAGCCCGAATCTTTTGTACTTTTGGCGAAGAAAAAATCCTTATCAAAATGGCACAATCGGTTTTTAAAAACAAAAGCAGTATTCAATTAAATGGCGAGCTACTTGATTTGACCAAGCCTGTTGTTATGGGTATCTTAAACCTTACTCCCGATTCTTTTTACGATGGTGGCAAACATTCTCACAAAGAAAAAGCAATTGCAAAAGTAGAACAAATGATAAACGATGGTGCCACCTTTATTGATATAGGTGCAATTTCGAGTCGTCCGGGAGCAAAACTACCCAACGAGGATGAAGAATTAAACCGCCTGATTCCGGTAGTTGCTTTAATTAAAAAATATTTTTGCGATGCAAAATTATCGATCGATACTTTCCGTGCAAATGTTGTAAAAGAGCTTTTCGACCGTTTTGGGGCGTTTTTGGTGAACGATATTTCAGCAGGCAATTTCGATTCAGAAATGTTCCGGACAGTAAGCGATTTGGGCATACCGTACTGCATGATGCACATGCAGGGAAAACCCGAAAACATGCAGAAAAATCCTGTTTACAAAAACCCTGTACAGGATATAATTAAATATTTTGCCGAAAAAATTGAAAAACTGAAAATTCTTGGAGTAAAGGATATTATTATTGATCCCGGATTTGGCTTTGGAAAAACTATTGATCACAATTTTGAGCTATTAGCGAAACTCGATTCCTTTAAAATATTTGAGCTTCCTGTTATGGTTGGCATTTCGCGAAAATCGATGATATACAATCTGCTTGGAACAAGCCCTGCCAGAGCCTTAAACGGAAGCTCTGTTTTACATGGAATTGCATTAGAAAGAGGAGCAAACATACTTAGGGTACACGATATTAGAGAGGCAAAAGAAAGTATCCGCTTGATAGAAAAACTTAATAATTTTGTCTGATTTTTTTCATTTCGCTTTATTACCTATTTTTAGAGCTTTAGAATTACTATGATAGTTTTATTTTTAAGCATACGATTTTTAGATATTATCGACATACTCTTGTTCGCTTTTCTGCTGTATCAGGTTTATAAAATGATTAAGGGTTCGTATGCCATAAAAATCATTGTTGGGGTTCTTGCCGTTTACCTTTTTTGGTACCTGGTAAAAGCACTCAACATGCACCTTATAAGCAAAGTACTTGGACAGTTTATTGGAGTTGGGGTTATTGCATTGATAATTGTTTTTCAGCCCGAATTGCGAAAAGGCTTCATGCTACTTGGAGCACGCTATTTTACACAGGAACGATTTCCCTTTATAAGTAAATTCTTGACAGACAATACAGAAGGATGGTCTGTTAAAGTAAAAGAAATAGTTACTGCCTGCCGAACAATGTCTCTTACTAAAACCGGTGCATTAATAGTGTTTCAGCGTAAAATCCCTTTAGCAGGTTCTTTAAGTATAAAAGATGTTTTAAATGCCGATACTTCAAGTCGGTTATTGGTAAACATTTTTTTCAAAAACAGTCCCTTACACGATGGCGCAGTAATTATTAATGGTAATAAAATTTATGCAGCTCGTTGCGTCCTGCCGATTTCAGAAAAACAACTTCCCGAAAATTTAGGAATGAGACACAGAGCTGCCATGGGTATTTCAGAAATAACCGATGCTGTAGTGGTTACTGTATCGGAAGAAACCGGTAGTATTTCAATTATAAAAGGAGGAGAAATCAGCTACGGAATAAATGCAAAAGAACTTCAGAAACAATTAGAAGAATTGTTTGAAATGGAAAACAAAGAAAAAAGCGTCTTTGAGAATCTATTCTCAGAAAAAAAATAATTCAACTGGATTGATTATTCTTTTTGATGGCAGCCTGCGAATAAACGATGTAGTTGAGGTGGATAATATGGTAGTCCGAGTTTTGACTATAGGTTTGCGCGCATCGGCAATTGTTACTCGCAACAATTTGAATGTAATAATCCCGGTAAGGCATTTTTATTTTAATGTCTTTTATCTGCAACATTATTTGTATTTTTATCAATTATTTTAATCCTGATATTTGGATTATTAAAACTGAAATTGCCAGTTGTGGGGAGAATGAAAAAAGTGAAATTTGTAGTTGTAATTAGTATAATTTCAATCTTTATTATATTTAATAAAGGTGCAACTGTTTATGGTCAACAAAACAATAAAGCACAGGCAGTCAGTCTTTTTAAACAAGGCTATTATTCTGGTGCAGCAAGCCTTCTTAAACCTTTGAACCAACAATTCCCTAAGGATGCTGAAATTAATTTTTATTATGGTGCCAGTTTGGTTAATATGCAAACCAATCTTGAAAAAGCAGTTATAATTCTTGCAGATGTATCTTTTTCGAATGATTGGCCTGCTGCAAAATTCTATCTTGCAAAAGCTTATCACCTTCAATATAAATTTACTGAAGCAAAAAAATATTATAGGCGTTTTATTGACTATTCCGATAAAAAAACGCTCGAAAATTATAATGCCCAAATCCAGTTAGAGGCATGTGATATTGCAATCAGGCTAATTGCTTCTGCAACGCAAATCGAATCTCGTAACATTGAACAAAAGAGTTTACTTGAAATTGAGGACTTCCTTCTGCAAAACAATTCCGGATCGTGGCAAATTATCAACAATGAGTTAAAAAGTAAAATTGACAAAAAACTTCCGCAT
>JAYENH010000127.1:0-18130 GCA_034721995.1 Bacteroidota bacterium | reverse complement strand
GGTTAAGCAAGGAAAAATTCAGTAGCGAATTAATCGGACGTTTCAGAAGACCTGTTGTTTCAACATCAGCAAATATTAGCGGAGCACTTTCGCCATCCGTATTTTCAGAAATAAGCCAAGAAATTATTAATCAAGTTGACTATGTCGTAAATTACAGACAGGACGATCACACTTATTCAAAGCCTTCAGAAATAATTAAAATTGCTTTAGGCGGAGAAATAAAAATTATCAGGAAATAGTATATCCTAAAAACGGAAACTTCTTTATTTGAGCTTTATAATATTTTTGCCCACCTTTACACTATGGATGAAATCTGTATTTATTTAAATAAACATGTAAGATCAACTGTGCTGGTTTTTGCACTAATGGGCTTCACATATTTATTTTTAGGAATATCGGATTTAATAAAGCAGAACCAAATTATTGGTATTATTGAAATTTTATTTGCCATTGTCGCTTTATTTGCGCTGTTAATTAATTCTTTACCTGCCTATCAATTCAAATTGTTTTATTGTATCGACAGGGAAAAAATTTCTGTCAGGACACATTTGTTTCAAAAAACAAAATATTATTTCTGGAACTCGCTAAATGAAATCAGGATAACAAAAAATGAGGTTTTGCTTCTTTTTGATAATGGCAAACCGGCAAAAATAAGATTGAGTACCTTGAATTACAACGAGCTTGTGTTTTTCAAGAAAGTACTTCAGGGGTATCTTAATTATTATAAATTGGAAATAAAATAGAAATATGGAAAAAATTGCAATATTCCCCGGCTCGTTCGATCCCTTTACTATTGGTCACGAATCTATTGTAAGAAGGGCTTCGGAAATGTTCGACAAAATTATTATAGCTATTGGATATAACTCGAATAAACCTGGTTTTTTCCCAATCGAAACACGAAAAAAGTGGATTAGAGATGTTTTTGAAAACGATCCGGATATATTGGTCGATCATTACACTGATTTAACAGTAGATTATTGTAAGCGCATTGGAGCCTCATATATTTTGCGAGGATTGCGAACTTCGTCCGATTTTGAATACGAAAGGGCTATTGCTCAGATCAACAAGAAAATGTTTCCTGAAATAGAATCTGTTTTCTTACTCACAATGCCTGAACATACACCTGTCAACTCTTCTATTGTGCGCGATATTATCAGGCATGGTGGCGATGCATCAGATTTTCTTCCTAAAAACATTATCATTGAACGAGATAAATGGAGATTGAATGGTTAATTGTCGGAACGAAGTGAAGATCCCGATAGCGAAGCGTATCGGGAGTTGATTGGTTAATTTTGGGATTAGTCGATTGGGAAACTGTCTACTGCCGACTGAGAACTGGAGACTGCTTACTCAGGTACTGACCCTAAAACCAGAATAGTTCATTACGGGGTTTTCATCTATCCTGGTTTCATCGACACGGGCATGATCAGGGCCTTGTTTGCACCAATCAACAAACAGTTCTAATTTTGATTCTTCAGCTTCGGCTTCGATATAAACGCTACCATCTACCTGGTTTTTAACAAATCCTGAAATTCCAAAACGATTTGCAGCTTGCAAAGTAAAATAGCGAAATCCCACTTGTTGCACTTTGCCTTTTATCGTGATTGCCTTACTTTTAACTGTCATGTGAATTATCTATTTTAATTTTTTATAATAAACCAAATTCGAATCGACAGAAAGATCGGGATGAAAAATTCTGATAAGGTCGGCCAAAATAATTTGTGGGTTAACAAGGCCACTTTCCCAATAATCATTTCCACCAAAAGTATTCACCTTTGCATTATTATTAAACACTTTCCGGTTTTTCCATGCCCTAAAAGATATTAACCTTTCATCCGATTCTTCGATTCCAATAAGTGAACCGGCTGCTCCTGTATTAATCCAAAATTCGGCGTCGTGTGCTATTTCGTAAACCGACTCAATGCTCAACCCAATGGCTTCGTGTGATATGTTGTCGGCCCATAAAAACTCAGCCCCTGCATCTTTTATCAATTGAGCAGCATACGATTGGCCGCCCGATATGTACCATGTACCTTTCCAGGGCAGGCCTGTCAACACCGTTGGCCTTTCATGAATTTTGCGGGTTAGATTATTTAGTGCAAGATAATCCGATTCAATTTCATCGAACAATTCGTTTGCCATTTGTAATTTGTCATAAAATGCTGCAATAAATTTTATCCATTCGGCTTTACCTAAGGGGTGGCTTTCAAGATATTCAGCATTAATGCTCAAATTAATTCCAAATTCCTCAAGCTTATTTTTAAGACCTGTTATTTCGGAACCAATGCTGTACGACATAATTAGATCAGGCGATATTTCAAGCAGTAACTCATAATTCACATTTTGCTCATATCCAATATCTACAACAAGCCCACGGTTTATTCTTGATTGTAAATGCTTGTTATTGATTAATTTGATATTAGCTATTCCTGCAATGCTTCCTATTTCCTTTAGCTTATCGAGGAAACCAATATGAGTTGTCGACATACAAACAATATTTTTTATTGGAATTTGTATTTCAACTGCGTTAAAATTATGTTTTGGTACATCATTACCTTTATACAAAAGGTAGCTGAAGGAAATATTATCGGCTCCTTGCCAGGGATTTACAACTTCGATTAAAGTGAAATCAGTAAAAACCTTTATTGAAAATCCCTTTGCATATTTTATATTGGTCTTGGTAAATATTTCTGAATCATTGGTTGTATCAGGATCAGTTTGCTTTTCTGTTCCGGAACATGCAAATAGAATAATTGCAGTAATTAAGATTATAACTGATGACTTTGTTTTCATAATAAAAAAAATGTCCAAAACCCTGATTCAAACCAAAGCTTTGGACATTTTATTATAAATCGATTTATGATTATCTGTTAAGAATAATTTTTTTCGTAATTACCTTATCATCTACAATCATCGAAACAAAATAAATACCATTTGCATTATTAACAAAATCTAATTGCATCAATGCATTATTAATATCCCTTGTTGGCACATTAACAAGTTTACCCATGATATTATAAACCTTTATATGACTTAGCTTGTTTTTGCCAAATGAAATATTTATCAAATCGGTAGTTGGATTTGGATAAAGAACAATATTATCGGGAGAATATTCAAATTCCATAATACCTGTGGTATTACATGCAATAGGTTCAACTCCCAGGCTTGTGTGGATATTGTTAACTACTGACATATCGGCGACCTGAAACCAATTGTTGTTGTAATTCATATACATTGTAGATAAGCCGCCTGCTCCACGATCATCTGCAATGCTGGCAGCAAACTGGTCTGAGCCAAATGGCGTAATGCTATATCCAACAAAAATTGAATTTAATCCTGAAACATCAACCGGATCGTCGAAGGTAACTGTGTGTACAAAATTTGCAGTCATGTCTTGAATTTCAACATCTATATGATCGAGTAAATTATCAGGTGTGGTATTTCCAGACCATATTTTGAAACGAACAATGGAATTAGACGAAGAAGCGGAAGCAATATGTACCCAAATTCTAAGTCCATTTACCTTATCCCAATTACCGGCACTGTTATCATAAAGTTCTGCATATTCAGAAATGTTCAGTCCGTTAACACCCGGGAATAATCCACCTGTAACATTCTCAACAACAAGGGCATCCATTGATCCAAAGTTTGATATTGTATCACAGTCTTCAACAATTGGTTCTTCTTCAATAACTTTAATGTATTGAAATTTTGTGTGATAAGCTGTTCCATAAAAATTACCGGTTGTTAGATAAACATTGAACTCCCCTGGGATATTATAGGTGATTTGGGTTGGGTTTTGATCGGAAGAACTGATCGGAGAACCGCCCTGGAAAGTCCATAACCAGTTCTCTGGCCCATCTGTTGTAAGATCAAGGAAATTTATTGATTCACCGACCATAACAACAGTGGTGTCAGCAACAAAATCAGGATCAGGGGCACTTGGGTTAACTACATATACTGTTTCGGTTTTTGTACTTACATCAACACCATCGCTTACTGCTAATGTAACCAAATATGTTCCTATTGTTGGATAAAGCACCTCAACAATAGTATCGGTTGAAGTTGTTGGAGTGCCACCATCGAAAGTCCAGTTCCATGTAACAACATCACCTTCCGATTGATCGGTGAAAGTAATGGTATTTCCAAAAACTACAGTTACCGGATCTATGATAAAATCGGCATTTAGCATTTCCTGACATGGTTGTTGAATACCACCATGTCCTTCAACAATATTAACCAGATCATTAATGCTGGCACTTTGTTCAAGAATATCTTTATTAGGGGCAATAACAACAACTGTAGGATAACCTGTTACACTATAACTGCTACAAACGGAATTTGCATTTCCATCTATTCCGCTTGCGGAAGGAAATTCAGCACCATAAGTGTTTTTAAAATCTATGACTTCTGCATCTGTATCACCATTGTCGATTCCGAGGAAAATTACATTTCCAAAATTACAACCGAAATCGATATAAGCCTGGTTGATAGTAGCTGCAGTAGACGTGCAGCCACCTCAATTAACAAAGAAAAAGTCGAGGACTACATATTTGCCATCATTTAGATAGTCGAACAAGTTATGTTGAACGCTATCTGTGTCGGTTACCGTAAAATCAACAGCCACAGTAAGGTTTGTGCCCTGGGCAAAAACCGACATGGTGAATAACACACCCACTATTGCAAAGAGAATTTTCTTCATAATTATGTTTTAGTTTATAATTTGTATTCTATTTATTTTCAATGTCCAAATATATGAAATTTTCAATCAATCATTTTTTTTTGCTGAATCATTTAACACTTTTCAGTAATTTTAACTAATTTGTTGCACTTATGTTCATAATCCAATATCTTTTAGATAAAAGACAAGACGTACCAGAGGTAAAATATGTTGCTTCAAATCTAAAGGAAAAAATATTTTGAAAGCAGCTCCGATTTTTATGTATATTTGGACGCAATTTTAGAAGACTAATCAAACAGAGGGGACGGGCCTGGTGGTCCAACCGGTCTTCAAAACCGGTAGCAGACGGATAAAACCGGCTGTGGCAGGTTCGATCCCTGCCCTCTCAGCTTAGAACCCCGCAAATATTAAATCAAATATAATAATTTGACTATAAAAAACACAACTCCCTGATTAAAACCCTGTAGCAACGAAATCACTAATTTAGCCTCTGCAAGAAAAGTGATTTCAGAAATTTAGCGAACTAAAGAAATCTTTCTTACATATACCCGATCATCAACAATAAAACTTAGAAAATAAATCCCTGCATTATAGTGGCTCAGATCAATCACTTTTCGGTTTGTCGTCTGCTCTTCAACATTAATTTTTATTTGCTGACCTGTGATTGAAAATACTTTTACAGACGTGATCTTTAAATTTGGATTAGCCGAAATTAGATTAAAAATTCCTTTACCCGGGTTTGGAAAAATACGTACAATATTATCATCATCGTCAATTTCCTCAATCCCTGTTGTTCTGCATACAATTGGTTCGATGGCCAACGAAGTGTGTATATTGTTTAGCAATGATAAATCTTTTGCTGCATGCCAGCCGTTGTTGTACCTGACATACAAAGTGCTCAAACCCGCAGTACCACGATCACCGGCCATGTGAATTGAAACATTATCCAAGCCTGAATAATTATCGCTTTGATAATATGTTATTGAATATCCGGCAAAAAATGTCCCCGAAATACTAATATCCTGATCAAAATGAACAACCTGATAACTGTTAGCTGTTAGATTTGTAAGGTACACATCTTTGTATCCAAGCAAATTGACAGGGATACTGTCGCCTTCCCAAATTTTAAATCGCACAATTGCTGAGTTTATACTTGAATGAGCAGTATAAATTGGAACCACAAAACCCGAAACATATTCGTAAATCGAATTGGCATATTTGTCGGCATATTCGTTTATATTGTATGGGTTATGGCCGGGAAACAAGCCCCAGGGTTGAATTTCATGAACTACCAATGAATCGAAAGTTTCCATATTGCTGATAGTATCGCAAAAAACAACATTCGGGTTTCCCTGTAAAACTTCGATATAAAATGTTTTTGTATGAAAATGATTGCCATAGGGATTTGATACCGAAAGGGATACTGTGTAATTACCGGGCAAATAATATACAATACTTTCAGGGTTCTGCTGGGTGGATGAGCTTGGTGTGCCCCCGATAAAAGTCCATTCCCAATTTGTTGGCCCTCCGGTAGTAAGATCTAAAAAGCTAATTGTATCGCCGGTGTATATCAAGGTTTGAGAAGCAACAAAATTTGCTATGGGCGGGCTTGGTGCAATAACATTAACATCTTTTATCCTTGTATCGCTACCCGCCGATCCGCTGACTTGCAATGTAACCTGATGGACACCGGTAGTATTAAAAACTATTCCTACGGGATTTGCAACACTCGAATTTGCAGGGTTTCCATTCTGAAAACTCCAGGCATAACTTGTAATATTTCCAAGCGATTGATTAATGAAATCAACAGGAAGGCCTTGCACAACAACAACAGGGAGCCACGAAAAATTGGCATAAACGCCAGATGCCCCGCACTGGTCGCGGCCTGATAGAGTTGTATCGCCTGAGTTTAACGGATCGAGCCAGGGTTTTAATTGTTCTTCTGGTAAAGTTCCGTTCGACTCCCAGCTATAACTGAATTTACCATACCGATCGGGCGCATTGGGAGTGTTACAATATGAGCTGCCACCCGTGAGATCGCCAACCAACAAACCATCGCTGTCAAATATTGGCGATCCAGACGATCCACCCTCTGTTACTCCATGACCATTGCTTGTGGCAACCCAGGTTACCTCCCAGTGCGAATCGTAGCCCGATCCATTCCAATCGGATGTTGTGAGCTGGCTGTCGAAAGTCGATATTTTTTTTATATCGCCTGCCGGATGATGAATGCTTACACCCGACATTGCCCCTTCGTTTTTCCAATTCCAGCCGTTGTAATAAGGATTGTAATCATTTGGAATGGCATCGTTAAGTTTCAGTAAATGAAAATCGGAACCTGCTGTTCCTCCCTGGCCCCCTTTTGCAGTTACTTCGCAACCTGTCATCGACTGGCTGGCAAGGTTTCCTTCGGATGAGGGATTGGCACAACCGGGCGCTTCGTAATTGAAATAGAATACCCATTGCAAATATTCCGAAGTTGTAGCATCTCCACCACAATGATCGGCTGTTAATATATATGGTGTGCAGTCGTTTCCTGTATTATTGATCAACGAGCCTGAACACCAACCCATATTACCACCGGCCATTAAACTTACCCGTACAGCACCCCTTTTTTGGTCTTGCCAGTTATCTCCTTCGGGCGAGCAGTTTACGTTTACTTCGCAGCTCGAATCGGAATCGCCAAATGCTTTTGTGCCTTTATTTGTCCGGTAAATCCCCCGATAGGCATAGCCAATATCTGAAATGGTAAAAGAAACATTTCCGTAAGGCTCGGCATTTTCGTTGTATTCAATAATTATTTCATCAGAATAAAGTAACTGAGTTGCAAAAATCCCGCTTTCATGATTAGTGAACTCTGTGAAAGCACCAATTACTTGTTTCCTGTCGGCTGTATATATAAATAGTTTTCCTCCTGCCGGAATATGAAAATTACTGAAATGCAGCGACAAAGCCAGGGCATCGCGGCAGCCAATTTTCAATCTCCAAATTTTTTCACCGGTAGCGAGATAGTCCCAACTGCCATGCTCGTGCAAATTAACTACAACAGGCAATAATCTGCCATAGCGATAAAACGAACCATTTTTTTCGGCATGGTTATCCTCCGAAATTATTTTTTCGACATCGGGTTTGGGAACTGTAAATTCAGGTATTTCAGAAAATTCGCCAGCATATAACATGCTCCAGGGTTGTCCGGGTTGGCTTATCTGAGCAAGGATATTTTCATTGGGAAATAATAAAAAAAATATGGTAAGGCAAGCAAAAGGAATCGATTTTAAGAGTTTATAATCTTTCATAACAATTGATTTTAGATCTAAAATACGACGAATTTACAAAATATTTAGTTGCCTATTGCAGAACTCAGTTGGCAGTAGCAGCTTGCAAATTTCAAATTACAACTTCGGTCTTCCGTCTTCAATCTTCCGTCTTCCATCAAAAACATCCTCAACTTTCAGAACTTCTTTTCCTTGATCATATTATCAACCAATTATCCCTGTTTGTTCGCAAATTGAAATTGTCGCAATTTTCTATTTTAATTCGTAAACATGACAAAAAACCGTAAAATATACCATATAAGACATATAAGATAATATAAGGAAAAACACAGTTTTTCTTATATGTTCTTATAATCCTTATATGGTTAAATTTATTATATTCAAACAGTTTAGTGTAATTTATATTTTTCTCATTTCTTATTAAACAACATATATTTGCATTCTGAGTAGATAAGAAATATCATAATATGAAATCTATTCATCCGGTTTATGCGACAATTTCATATACGATGGATCAGGAGTTCTGTCTTTTCAAAAAAAAATTCCTTCTTTGTAGCACTAAATCTTTTGCTGATGTATTTACTTGGTTTTGATATTGGAAGTTCGTCGGTTAAGGCTGCTTTACTTGATGCCTCAAACGGACAATGTATCGAAGAAGCATTTTCGCCAAACCACGAGATGAAAACACTTGCACCACAAATTGGCTGGGCCGAACAGGATCCTGAATGTTGGTGGAACAATCTCGAACGGGCAGCTCGTGAAGTAATAAATAATTCGGGCATCGAACCCGAACAAATTAAAGCTATTGGTATCAGCTACCAAATGCACGGCCTTGTTTTAATCGACAAAAACAAAGAAGTCCTCAGACCATCGATTATTTGGTGCGACAGCCGTGCAAGCGATATTGGCAAAAAAGCGTTTAATGATTTGGGACAAAAATTCTGTCTCGATAAATTACTGAATTCTCCTGGCAATTTTACAGCATCGAAACTAAAATGGGTAAAAGAAAACCAGCCCGAAATATTCGATAAAATCCATAAAATCTTACTTCCTGGCGATTACATTGCAATGAAACTTACGGGCGAAATACAAACTACCGAAAGCGGATTGTCAGAGGCCATTCTTTGGGATTTTGAAAATAAGCAAATTGCAGATTTTGTTTTGAAGCATTATGGTATCGATCGGGAATTAATCCCTGATATTGTACCAACTTTTTCTGTTCAGGGTTTGCTTAGCTCCGAAGCTGCCGACGACCTGGGATTGTTGGCCGGCACACCGATCTCATACAGGGCTGGCGACCAAGCCAATAATGCCTTTTCTCTTAATGTGCTTAATCCCGGCGATATTGCTGCAACTGCAGGAACATCGGGTGTTATATATGGTGTAAGCGATTCATTAAGATTTGATCCTCTCTCGCGGGTAAACACTTTTTTACATGTGAACAATCAGGTCGAAAAAACACGACTTGGTGTTTTATTGTGTGTAAATGGAACGGGCATTTTAAATGCCTGGCTAAAAAATAATGTGGCTTCCGGCAATTTTTCCTATGCTGATATAAATAAGATTTCGCAAAAAATCCCTATTGGAACTGACGGACTTATTGTTTTGCCATTTGGGAATGGTGCCGAACGAATGTTCCAAGACAAGGAAATACACAGCCATATTAGCGGACTTGAGTTTAATAATCACAGTCGTGCACATGTTTTTCGTGCTGCACACGAAGGGATTGCTTTTGCACTCAATTATGGAATGAATATAATGGCCAACATGGGGATCGACATGTCGCTAATACGGGCTGGCAAAGCTAATATGTTTCTCAGCCCGGTATTTCGGGAAACCCTGGCAGGTATTTCGGGAGCTACAATTGAGCTTTACAATACAAATGGTGCACAAGGAGCTGCACGTGCCGCAGGGCTTGGAGCTGGCATTTTTCAAAATAGAGATGAAGCTTTTATCGGGTTACTAAAATCGCAAGTAATCGAACCAGATCATTCAAAATCGGATCAATATTGCGAAGCCTACGAAAAGTGGAAAGAAGTACTTATTATGCATTTGGATTAAAATTTATTATTGATAATTGAGATTGAAAAAAGATTTGTAAAATTGTAGCTAAATAAAATGATATTTATCAAACGTAAAAACAAAACTATGAAAACAATTAAAATTCTTACAATTATTTCTCTCTTTATATTTTTGATGCCGACAAATGGTTTTTCCGAAGTTGAGCTTTCACCTTATTTTAATGCAGGAAGTTTTACGGGTTCAATTACCGATGCACAGGCAAAAGTTGTAGATGCTTTAACTGCTTCCGGTTTCGAGATTATTGGGGAATACCAACCGGGAAACAACAAAAACCTTAAAGTTGTGGTATATACAAGTGCAGAAATAAAGTCGACCTGCCTGAAAGTGAAAGACAGGGGAGCACTTGCTGCCGCACTAAAAGTTGGATTTATTGCCAAAGCTAATGTGGTTAAAATTAGCTATGTAAACCCCGAATATTTGTTCAATGCCTATTTTATGGATGAATACACAACACATAAAACAATGTTGGCCGGAATCGCCGAAAATATTAAAAGTACTTTAAACCTTTTCGGTACAAACCCAAAGGCTTTTGGGGGTGCTGTTGAATTAGACGATCTACGTGAATATCAGTATATGTTTGGCATGGAAGAATTTACCGACCCGGTTGAGCTGAAAGAATTTAGTAGTTTCGACGAGGGGCTTAAAACTATCAGCAAAAACCTTGCAGCCCAAAAAGGCGGTACAGTTAAAGTTTATAAGCTTGTTTTTAAAGAGGAAAAAATTGCAGTTTTTGGCATTGCCCTAACTGACAAAGAAGATGGCGAAGCATTTTTCCTTCCTACAATTGGTGAAGCACATGTTGCTGCCATGCCATACGAAATTATTCTTCAGGGAAAAGAAGCAACAATGTTACATGGCCGCTACCGAATTGCACTGCACTGGCCGGAACTTACAATGGGGACTTTTACAAAAATTATGTCAACACCCGGCTACATTGAAGATACAATGGAAGCTTTGTGTGAGTAAGAGATTCAATAAAAATTGATAATTGTCTATTGATAATTGAATAATTAATAATAATCATTAAAAATACCGAAATACCTATCACTACTTATAATGCCCGCAATGCTCGCCCGGTTTATGGTCTTTAAAACGGAAGCAAATTTCCTCCATTTCATCGGCACTTATTTCCATATCTAACGAATGTAAGTGCATACAACTCAAACAGGGATCTTCCCTGCGCCTGGCAATGCGTTGTATGTTCAGCAAGTGTTTTACAGTAATATTATCGGTAGTTATGTTTTTTCCGCCACTACCACATGCCAGTGTCAACGATGGGCTTAGCATATTATACATGCCGCCAAGTGCGCCTTGCGATGATGGAGTGTTTACTATTATTCGCCCGGCATTCATCACATTAGCGAAATAGTGGATTTTATCTTCATCGCGCGAAAAGATTGAAACGGTATGTCCAAGTCCCCCATGGCTGTTTATATCTTTGCACAATGATATTCCATGTGCAAAATTATCGACATGATAAAAGGCTAAAATAGGGGCGAGTATTTCGAACGAAAGAGGAGAATCCATCCCAACAATTTCGAGCGGGGCAATCAAAATACTTGTGTCTTCGGGAACTTCGAAGCCTGCCATTTTTGCAATAGTATGTGCCGATTGGCCTATTACGCCTACCTGCATCACTCTTGCCGATTTGTTAAAAGCTATAGGTTCGAGTTTAGCAATTTCGGCTTTCGACATAAAATATGCCTTATGTTTTTTAAACTCCTTTATCACTTTAGCAACGTGGATATCGGGTACAACTACAGCTTGCTCGCTGGCGCAAACGGTACCGTAATCGAAAGTTTTGGAAAAAACAATTTGTTCTACGGCAAAATCAACATTGGAGCTTTTGCCAAGATAAACAGGTACATTGCCAGGCCCCACACCTATTGCGGGATTTCCCGAACTAAATGCCGTTTTTACCAAACCAACTGATCCTGTGGCAAGGATGAGGGCGATATTTTTATGAGACATAATTTCGAGTATTTCATCCTTTGTGGCACGATTTATCCATTGAATGCAATACTCAGGGGCACCTGCCCCAAGTGCGGCCTCGTAGCAGATTTTAGCTGCTTCGATAGTCGATTTTTTTGCCGCCCCATGCGGACTTATTATTATAGGGTTTCGTGATTTTAATGCAATCAGAATTTTAAAAAGGGCCGTCGAAGTAGGATTAGTAATGGGAGTTGTAGCAAAAATAGGCCCGATTGGTTGGGCTATTTCTGTAATACCGGTTTCTTCGTTCTCAGAAATTACCCCAACGGTTTTTTGGTTTTTTATATCATTATAAACAAAGCGGGTAGCAATAATATTCTTTATAACTTTGTCTTCCCATTTGCCAACACCGGTTTCTTTATAAGCCATTTTTGCAAGCTTTATCCTATTGTCGAAACCTGTTTCGTACACAGCTTTTACAATTCTATCGGTAATTGATTGAGGTAACATACGAAAATCTTCGGAGGCCGTTTTCGCATCGTTCAACATTTTAAATATATTGAGTCCTTTTTTTGCTTCCATAATTCAATCTTTGATATTCAGTTAAATCTTATTTTGAGGCTTGGTAAACTTCAAAAGTTAAGTTGATCCAAATACAGAACCTGTCGACTGCCGACTGTGAACTGCACGGAACCTTCCTATATCCATCGCACGAAATTAAAATCCTGGCGGTGTGGGATAAAATCGCTTGTTGGGAACATACGGATTCCGTAATTTGTGATTCCTGCTCGTTTTGCCTGAAACTCAATTTCGTAATACACAAGTTTGTTCTCTTCCTTAACAATTTTAAATGCCTGTGTTTTATCTACTTTTACTTTTTCTGATTCATCAACAGAGGCAAAAACTATTTCAATGCCAATATCTTTTGCTTCTATTTCGGGTAATCTTAATACAATCCGTGCTTTTTTTGTTGAACCAAGTAACATTGAACCCGGTGCTGTTGACGGAAAATTAGTTTCGATAACTTCTATTTTATCCCAGTTGCGTGCAATATTCTTTTTCCATCGTGCATATTCGCGGGCTTTTCGGTAATAATCTTTCCTTATATTTTTTGTGCGTACGTAAAGTTTTGAGTAAAATCCTTTCTCGTAATCCACCAACATACGTTTCATGGTAAATTTTGGAGCAACATGGGCAATCGAGTTTTTTATGTATTCGACCCATCCTGTCGGAATGTTTTTTTCGTTGCGCGTATAAAATAATGGCTGTATTTCCTGTTCAAGAATATTGTAAATCAATTCGGCATCCAATTGGTTTTGCAATATCGGATCGTCATAAGTTCTCTCCATAGGTAAAGCCCAGCCTGCTTTTTCTTCATAGCCTTCGACCCACCATCCGTCGAGAACCGAAAAATGCAAGCCAC
Source organism: Bacteroidota bacterium (assembly GCA_034721995.1). Taxonomy (GTDB): domain Bacteria; phylum Bacteroidota; class Bacteroidia; order Bacteroidales; family M50B96; genus JAIOYV01. Next base: position 4,737 of record JAYENH010000127.1, on the reverse strand, counting down.
CGTTCATCACGGCTTTCATCCCGCTTGTGCCTGAAGCTTCGAGAGGTCGCATTGGTGTATTCATCCAAATATCAACTCCCTGCACTAATTTTTTGGCAAGCTCGATATCGTAATTTTCAAGGAAAAGTATTTTGCCGAGGAATTGTGGCATCCTCGAAATTTCGATAATATCTTTTATTAAATTTTGCCCGGGTTTGTCGTTTGGATGCGCTTTTCCTGCAAATAAAAATAGCACCGGCCATTCTTGATTATTAACTATCGAGGCAAGGCGGTCGATATCGTTAAACAAAAGTTTAGCTCGTTTGTAAGTGGCAAAACGGCGGGCAAAACCAATTACAAGAGTGTTCTTATTTAATGATTTCTGAACACCCATCAGTTTTTGTGGGTCTTCGTGCCTGCGAATCCAGTTTTTTTCTACCCTTGTTTTTATATAGTCAATTAATATTTTTCGCTGTGCCTGCCTTATCACCCAGATTTTCTCGTCGGGCACATCATAAATTTTTTCCCATAGATTATTGTCAATCTGATGGTTTACAAAGTCGTGGCCAAATTGCTGTTTGTATAATTTCTGCCATGCTTTTGCTGTCCACGAAGGGTAATGCACTCCATTGGTTACATAGCTAATATGAAGTTCGTTGGGGTAATAGCCAGGGTACATGGGGTTGAACATTTCTTTAGATACCTCGCCGTGCAGCCAGCTAACCCCATTTACTTCCTGCGACATGTTCATAGCCAAAAGGCTCATTGAAAAATTCTCGTTTCGGTCGGCGACATTAATTTTGCCAAGAGCCAGAAAATCTTCCCACGAAATATTCAATCGGGTAGGGTAGTGTGCCATGTAAGTTCTCACCAAATCCTCGTTAAAAGAATCGTGCCCTGCCGGAACGGGTGTGTGAGTGGTAAACAAAGTCGAAGCCCTTACAATTTCCATCGACTCATTAAAAGTAAAATTCTTTTTCGAGATTAAATTATTCAATCTTTCTAAACCTATAAAAGCTGCATGTCCTTCGTTGCAATGGTACAAATCGGGTTGATGTCCCATAGCAACAAGAGCACGAATTCCTCCTACTCCAAGAATCATTTCCTGCTTGAAACGGTATTCGCTGTCCCCACCATAAAGTTGAGAGGTTATTTTGCGGTCGTATTCGCTATTGTCCTCAATGTCGGTATCCAATAAATACAATTTAATCCTGCCCACATTCAATTGCCACACTTTTGCAAAAACCATCCGTCCTGGTAGGTAAACCGATATTTTCAGGTTATTCCCTTCTTTATCTATAACCGGATCGAGAGGCAAATGCAAAAATTGCTGTCGATCGTAGTTGGCAAGTTGCTCGCCTGTAATAGTAATAAGTTGTTTGAAGTAACCAAGACGATATAAAAGTCCGACCCCTACCATGTTAACATTTGAATCGCTTACTTCTTTTAAATAATCGCCGGCCAAAATACCAAGCCCGCCCGAGAATATTTTTACCGAATCGTGAAAACCATATTCCATGCTAAAATAGGCCAATGATTTTTCTTTATCATCAACAGGTGTAGAGATATATGTCTTGAAATTATCAAAGACCTCATTGTAGCTTTTAATGAAGGTTTTATCATTTTCAAGTTCTGCTAATCGTTCAAACGGAAGCAATTCGAGTAATGTTATTGGGTTGTACCTGCTTTCGCGCCACAAAACAGGATCGATATATTGAAATAAATCTACTGCTTCGTAATTCCACGACCACCAAAGATTTTTCGATAATTCGTTTAATCCCTTAATTTTATCGGGAATCGTAGCCTGTACTATTGCTTTTCGCCACAAAGGTTTAACTTTTCCTTTTGGTGCAATTCGCCCTTGTTCGGGTTCAAAGGGTTTTAAGCTGGCAATTTTATCTTGTCGTAAATCAATTTTATCTAATGCAATTTTATATGCTTCGTAATATTTTTCGATTAATTTATCCCACAAAAAGAAGCGCGAAATTTCATAAGCTTTTTTACGGGCTTCATCTATTTCACTTTTTGTTTTTTTACTGAAAGATAAAATTATATCGCTAATTTGCTTTACAAGTTCCTGAGTGTTTTGTTCGTCTCTTTCAACAATATAAATACCTTTATTATTGATGTTTTTGTTCGATTTTATCCAATACCCTAATCTGGTAACCGAAGTGGTTATGCTTGGAATTGAAAAAGCCAGGCTTTCTAAAGTGGTATAACTCCAAGGCTCGTAGTAAGCCGGAAACACAGATAAATCGAAGCCTATAAGCAAGTCGAAATATGGTATATTAAAAATGCCATCGTTGCCATCTAAAAATGCCGGCACAAAAATTACCCTGACTTTTGATTCAGTGTCATTTTTTAAGCCAAGGGTTTTAACAGATTTCATTATAGAATCGAATTCCTCGTCGTGCAAATGATGGGTTAGCACATTACATGTCAATTTGGCATTACTTGATTTGTCTGATAATTTTTCGCTTAACTCCGAGCATGGGCCATAATGATTTGCAGGCACCATAATAAAAAATAAAATATCCTTTTTGATTTCTTCTGAGTGCTTCAATAAATTAGTGGTTTCCAAAAGCAAATCAATTCCCTTGTTTTTGAATTCGTACCTGCCGCTGTTAGCAATTAAAAGCGTATCGTCAGAAAACGTGTGCCCGGTAAGCGCACGGGCAACTTCTAATAATTTTTTTCTTGCTGTGTTTCTTTTTTCCTGAAATATTTTTTCATCGGGTACAATACTGTCATCAAAACCATCGGGTGTAATTATATCTACTTTTTGCTGAAGAAAATGAGAACACTCCATTTCAGTAATTTCGCTTACACTTGTATAAGCATCGGCCTGTTTTGCCGCTATTTTTTCTAGCGATTGTTTCGATACTACTTTGTATTTTCTGGAAAGTTCGTTGCTTTTCTGTTTTTCGATGGTGTCCAAAAAAGGTATTCCCTGGCCAGACAGGGCATGACCCAAAACCGTTGAATGCGATGTGAAAGTAGTGGCAATATTAGGTACTGTGTTTTTAAGGTACAGAATTCCTGCTCCGGCTGTCCATTCGTGAAAATGTGCTACAATAGGATCGGTAAGGTTAAAATGAAACCTGCTGAAACTTTCTATTATTTTACCGGTGGCATAACCAAACAAAGCAGGTTCGATATAATCCCATTGGCCTGAAATTGAGTCAAGAGAATAGTCTTCCCATAGTTTTGTAAATATTTCATCTTTCCTGCTAAACAGGGTTGTGAAATCGACTAAAATAACAATAGGTTTTCCTGGTATATCCCATCGGCCAATACGGACATGTAAACCTTTGGCAGCTGCCATTTTCTTCCAAATTGTAAACAGGTTTGTATCCTCAATAAATTCACTTTCATCATTCGATTCCCTATACACATCAGGGCCTATCATAATTAAATTATCCTGATATTCTTTAATAAGTATTTCTGCTTTTGTTGATACAACTGTGTGTATTCCACTAACTTTATTGCAAATTTCCCAGCTTACTTCAAAAATTGTCCGGGGTTTTTTTATTTCGTTTACCATTTGTTGTCAAATTTATTTTCGGGTACTTTATGTAATACTTTTTGTTCTCTGATAAATGTATTTTTCTCCAACGCAAATTTGCAACAATAGTTCAATAAAAAAAGGCGAAGACTTATTTATTTTATACTTTTCTATTTGCAAACGTTTGCAATTGCCCCAAAGCAATCAGAAAAAATATTAGAGTATGTCCAAAACATATAAAACAATATATTTGCTGCAAAAAAAATGATTTTTAGCAGTAGCCTTTTTCTACTATATTTCTTACCGGTTTTCTTGCTATTGTACTATATTGTTCCGCGTTCGTTTAAGAATTATGTAGTATTGTTGGCAAGTGTGCTATTTTATAGTTGGGGTGCGCCAAAGTTTATTTTTATTGCACTGGGAGCAATTATTGTGAACTTCTACCTGGTGCGTTTTATGAACAATGCAAACAAAGTTGCGAGAAGAAAAACCTTTTTGAGTTTATCGCTTTTTCTTAATGTAGGTTTATTGCTTTATTTTAAATATGCTAACTTTTTTGTTGATAATGTAAATTTACTTTTATCAAACATGGGGGCAGTAACTTTAAGTTGGACAAAGATAGCTCTGCCCATTGGGATAAGCTTTTTTATTTTTCAGTCGATTACATACACCGTTGATGTTTACCGAAAGGTGTCGCCCCCATTGAAAAAGCCGGGCGATTATGTTTTGTACATTCTTTTATTTCCGCAGTTAATAGCCGGGCCAATTGTAAGGTTTAATACCATAGCCACACAAATAACAAATAGGGTTAAATACGAAACTGTTGATAATGTGCTTTCGGGTTTTATACGATTTTCGATAGGGCTGGGAAAAAAGGTATTGCTTGCAAATGTGATGGGGAAATATGCCGATCAGATTTTTTCAATGGAACTATCATCATTAGATGCAGGGCTTGCCTGGATTGGTGTTGTATGTTACGGGTTTCAGATTTACTGGGATTTTTCGGGTTACTCGGATATGGCTATTGGTATTGGCAGGATGATTGGCTTTTCGTTTCCCGAAAATTTTAATGTCCCATATATTTCAAAAAATATTACAGAGTTTTGGCGACGCTGGCATATCACTTTAGGGGCATGGATGCGTGATTATTTATATATCCCGTTGGGAGGCAATAGGGTAAAAACAAAGTTCAGGATGTTTTTTAATCTGTGGATTGTTTTTCTTATTTCCGGCTTTTGGCATGGTGCAGCCTG
>JAYENH010000126.1:0-4902 GCA_034721995.1 Bacteroidota bacterium | reverse complement strand
TTTGCTTTCTTTAGTGCCAGCTTTGTACATGAACGATTTTCAGGAATTAAAGACCATTGGCGAAATGTCCTTTACAGCTAAGGTGAAAGGGGTTTATAATGATAACCGGATGCCTGCTTTCGACTTTAAATTATTAGCCGATAAAGCATTGTTTAAATATCCCGATTTACCACGTTCTGCCGAAAATATTAGTATTGATTTACAGATATCGAACCCTGGTGGCGATATTGATTATACCGAAATATGGTTAAAGAAATTCCATATTGATTTGGGAGGAAATCCGATAGACATGGTTTTTAGGATTAAAAATCCGGTGAGCGATATGCACATTAATGGGCAGGTTGACGCAAAGCTCGATTTTGCAGGCTTGAACGATATTGTCCCACTCGAAAATTTTTTGATGAAAGGGAATCTTGATTTTTCCCTGAAAATATTAGGCCAATTGTCGGCTATCGAAGAGGAACGTTACACAGATTTTGCTGTTGCCGGAAATATGGTTCTCAGTGGATTCGAAATGAATTCCCCTGCCCTTCCTGTCCCACTTGAAATTAGCAAAGCCGAAATGAGTTTTTCACCTGCATCGATCGAATTAAAGAATTTCGATGCAAAAATGAGTTCTTCCGATTTTATGCTTTCAGGAAAAATCGAAAATTATATTTCTTATATTTTTAACGATGAAATACTTGTGGGGAAACTCGATCTGAAATCAATGCAAATTAATTTGAACGAATTGATGATTGATGAAGAAAGTACCGAAATCACCGAAGATGGAAGTATGCCATTGAAAGTGGTTGAGATTCCCACAAACATTGATTTTACATTTACCGCAGCCATTAGCAAAGTGATGTACGATAAACTGTTAATCGACCAAATGAATGGAATTATCAGGATGAAGAATGGCCGGTTGAGCATGGACAAACTCGGAATGGATATGTTAGGTGGAAATATGATGCTTTCGGGTTATTACGATTCGCGCGACATTTCGGCTCCTGAGGTAGATTTTCAAATGGATATTAGCGAAATTGCTATCGACAAAAGCTATGAGGCTTTTCAGATTGTCGAAAAGTTGGCCCCTTTGGCAAAGCATTGTCGCGGAGATATTTCTGCTAACATTCAACTAAAAAGTTTATTAGATAACGAAATGAATCCCGTTATGAGTTCTGTTAATAGTATCGGCAGCTTTTCGTCGAAAAAGATTTCTATTGCTAACTCTAATATTTTTAATACAATAGGCAATAAACTAAAAATTGATAAGTTGAGAGAACCAGGCCTGAAGGATTTTAAAGCCTCGTTTGAAATGAAAGATGGTATTTTAGAGTTGAAACCTTTCGATACAAAAATTGCCGGGCAAAAAGCTACAATTTCCGGCAATCAGGGAATCGACAGGAGTATAAATTATAAAATGGACTTGGATGTTCCTGCTGCAAAATTTGCCGGAAGCCTGAAGAAAGCTTTTCCGGGCGATATTGCTAATCTTACCGGCGATATTGTAAAAGTGAATGTATTGTTTACCGGAACTTTAGACGATCCAAAAGTTGGCGTTGGCCTGGGCAGCGACAATAAATCAATAGCCGATGCAGCCAAAGACAAGGCGAAAGAAGAAGCAGCCAAAAAGATTGAAGAAGGAAAAGAGAAAGTCAACGAAGAACTTCAGAAGAAAAAAGATAAAATATTAAAAGATGCACAACAAAAGGCCGATGCAGTGAAAGATGCTGCCCGGAAATCAGCAAAAAAAATCCGCGATGAAGCAGATAAAAAAGCTGATGAATTAATCAATGCTGCAAAGAATAAATCATTCCTCGAAAAAAACATTGCTAAAACTGCTGCCGATAAACTTCGGATTGAGGCTGACAAGAAAGCAAAAAAGTTAGTTGCCGAAGCCGATAAAAAAGCCGATGATATAATGAAAAAGGCAAGGGAAGAGGCGGATAAGTTGGAGGTATAGTGTTTGGGATATATCGCTCGGTGCAATTGTATTATGTACATGATACTGGCAAGGTGAAAAAAGGGCAATAGTTAGATGATAATAATATAAAATATAATACTTTTGTAAAAAACAATTTGAATATGTTTGGAGACAATAATAACAATAAAAATTTGAGGAATAAATTCGGAACTAGTTTTAACTTTCAAAAGTCTTTCTTTTTAGATGGATTGGGATCTATTATTAATGTTTTTGGTAATCATTTCCCAAACAATTTACATTCTGATACGATGAGTCTAAGAAATGATTGGGAAACAATTGGAAATGATTTTAGAAACACATTTAATAATACTCAATTTGACCAAAACAATCCATTTAAAAATAAGTAATTTTAATTTATGAATTCAGAAGAAGAAATGCATTTGTCTAAGCAAGAAGCAAAAGAACTTCCAGAAGAAATTGAGAGGATTATTGAAGATTTACCAGAGGAAAAAAAAGATGAAGCCAGAGAGAATCTTATTTCTTTAACAACAACTATCATTGAACATCAAAGCCATTCAGGGCCATTGCCCTCTCCCCAAACGATAAAAAACTATGATAGCATTATTGAAAATGGAGCAGAACGGATATTCAGAAAACACACATTTTCTGATCTTTGTGTTTCTTTGAGTTTTGGTGTCTAAGTGGCAATTTTCAATTTTTTACTTATCGGAGTAGATTCATTTTTGGAATTTGCAGATATAGTGGGTTTTCTAATAGGAACAAATTATTCTATTTTTCCTGCTCCCTATGCCAAACCGAAATCTCAATATCAAATTTCCCCTTGAGAAACTTTGCCAGGTTTTCGGCACAATATACCGAGCGGTGCTGGCCTCCTGTGCAGCCATAACTAACTTGAAGGCTTGTAAATTTACGGGCAATATATGTTTCAACCGAAGCTCCGACAAGATTGAAGGTGCCGGCAAGAAAATTATAAACCTCCATTTTGTCATCCAGAAAATCAATTACATCCCGGTCTTTTCCTGTCGATGTTTTGTACTCTTCGTAGCGGCCCGGGTTTGGCAAAGCGCGGCAATCGAAAATAAACCCCCCTCCATTTCCCGATCTGTCTTCCGGTAAACCTTTCTTGTACGAAAAACTTATTATACTCACATGTAGTTTTTTGTTTTCTGTAAATTCTGTCATTTCTTATTGAGAATTAGTGATTTGGATTAGTGTATTTTTCAGCTCCGGCATTTTATCTAAAAAACCAAGCCTGGGAAATATGTTTTTCAGGTTTTTTATCGCAAAAGGGATCGACTCGATAAAATAGCTTTTACGCTCGAAAAATCCCCGATAACCATAAGCCCCTAATACCTGCATGGTACGCACCAACACATAAGTATAATATTGACTCGTGAATTGTTTTCGGTCAATCTTTTGCCGTCTCTCCAGGTTATTTATGTAAAAGTCAAGTAATTCGTCGCGCACCGTTTCGGGCAGGTTTGCTTTTGCCTGATAAAGCAGCGATGCCAAATCGTATTGCAGTGGCCCTTTGCGCCCTCCCTGATAATCGATAAAATACAAGCTATTGTCTTTTATCATTATATTCCTCGACTGAAAATCGCGGTACATAAAATAATCCTGATCACTTTGTGAAAGCAGGTTTATAAATCGCTTGTAATCATCTTCTAATAATTGCTCGTCGAACGAAATGCCTGCAAGTTTCAGATAGTAATATTTAAAATAATTCAGGTCCCACTGAATGGATTGGGCATCGAAACTATGGCGTGGGTAACAAAGCTTGTAATCCAGCCCCTTGTGCCCGTCGATTTGAAACCGGATAAGTTCCAACAAGGCCTTCCGGTAATAATCCTTTAATTCATCATCAAAAGTATTTTTTTCTCTTGCTGAAATAAGATCGTAAAGGTTTTTATTGCCAAGATCTTCGAGGATATAAAAGCAGCCATCTTCCGAATCAAATAACAATTCAGGAACATTCAAGCCTTTCGAACGAAAGTGTTTTGTGAAGGAAACGAAAGCCCTGTTTTCTCTTTTGTCCGGATTATAAGCAACTATGGCTGTATCTTTATTTTGATGGATCCGGAAATATTGGCGGTTCGATCCTGATTTTGGCAAGGCCTCAATTTTATCGGTCTTATTACCTGACCATTGCTTTACAATCTTTTGTATTTCTCCTGAAATATTATTTTCCACCCTTGAGTTTTTAAATCAATGTAAGACTAATGTACAATTTCCAATTCTATAGAAAGGAAATAAAAAAAGAGCGGAAAATGGGATTCGAACCCACGACCCTCAGCTTGGGAAGCTGATGCTCTACCCCTGAGCTACTCCCGCTTTTCACGTGCAAATATAATTATATTTTCTCTTTATAACTACTCAGAAAAAATGGCTAAATCTTATCAGATAGCTATCAGATTTGAAGGCTGACATTATATTTCGTGTCATTCAATTGTGTGCTTTGCACCATAGCTCGAAAAAAATCCCCGGCGAGGCGAGCGCAATAGAATATCCTGAACCTCTGCAATGCAAATAGAATCGACATATTCGCATGGGCACTTATTTCTCATATTCGTTTTTTTTACTTCAGATTTCTGAGGTGATTTGCAATTTTATTTGCCGATTTTTTATTCAATAATCCCATGTGTGATGTCTTAAAAATCAGATAAGAAAAATTGCCTGTGAAATATTTTTTCCAGCTATTTGCAAAACCATATCTATTGGCCGAACGAGTCGATTGTAGAAAAATGGCAGAGGAATTGGCTATAGCAGAGTATTTTTGCTCCACTATCCCATTAATTCTATTTGCATACTCCTTGAAGGGAGGTGTGAAGCCCAGATTCCTTTTTAATCTAATTTTAAACTTTTTTGCAATGTGCCAGAGAATTCCGGGATCTTTCAAAGTGAACACCCGTCTAAAAAGAATCTTTATTTGTTCATTAAACAATACATTATGGTATGCCTTATACTCAAAATAA
>JAYENH010000125.1:0-4914 GCA_034721995.1 Bacteroidota bacterium | reverse complement strand
GAACTGAAAGAGTCTTGGTTCGAATCCTTGCGGGACAACAAATATTGGAAACAGGATAGTAATATCCTGTTTTTTTATAGCTAAACCTTATTAGCAATGTTCATTTCTCTATTAACCTATTTAGCTCCTTAGAAAACTCCAAAATACAATTACCAAATAACAAATAGATTCCAAAATTCAAGGTTGCAATTATTCAAACAGTTTGATATATTGTGATTTGCTAATTGATATTTATTTGGAATTTGTAGATAAGGTGTGTTTTCAAAGAGCCTCTATTTACATGTTTTCATCGTCAATTAGATGACTGTATTTTGATAAGACATTTATTACCAGAGCATGTGTTAAAGCAGGAGAACTCCAATATGGGAAAGGCCCTGAATTTTTGTATTTTGTATATTCCGTGGGAGGATTAAACTTTTCAACTAATAAGTTATATTCGGCTTTTTCGAGATATCCTTTTAAAGCAACAACTTTTCCTGAGTATACTTCTTCTTCTTCTTGATTTGCTTGTTTCTCTATTAATGGTTCAAGAATATTATATGGATAATAATATGGGAAAGTGTTTTCTTTTACAGAACCAGAAAAGAATGCATTCTCTTTTCTGAATAATAAATCTAATATTCCATGTCCTTCTCCACTAGTTCGTAACAGTCCGGCTATTCCTGAATTAATTGAATTTTTAACTTTATCCTGTATTCCATTTTTCCACTCAATTGTATATTCAGAATCTTTATTACTAATGTAAATTCTTTCGGTACAAATATCAATTAAACTGTTTAAAGCTATTGCAGAAGTATAAACTCTATCGTCATTCTTGTTTAACGGACAAACATTTTTATCATGTTCACCAAGAAAATCATCCCAAAACAATGCTGTTTTTCCGGTTTTTGAATCTATTACAATATTTCGTGCCATATTAAGTATCGAGGCTACACCCGCCTCTGCCATTGCATTATTAAAAGTGTTTAAAACAGCATCAAATATTTTGTGTGATTGGTCACTCATCATTTCAAAATTTCTTTTGCCGGATAGCAATGAAATTGTTCTTGCCACAAACCAATAAGTATTCAATACAGGCGGATAATATAATGCTCCGATATCGGGTCGTTCAAGAATTTTATTTTGTGTAATTGCCCATTCAAGATATTCTGATGTATCAAAAATTAATTTTTTTAAACCTGCAACCCTATTAAATAATGTATCCATTTCGGCAGGAAATGTTACAGCATAATTAGCCAGGGCATTTATGAAATTAGCGCAAACAGAAACATCCACATTGTTGACACTGAATGGCATGTGTACATAAGGTGCAGAACAAACGGTTTCATTTCTAATTGTCAACCATGTTGTCAAAAGCGATATTTCTCCTTGCCCATATTTCGTGTCAAGGTATTCGTGCATAAAAAAGTAGGTTCTTGGATCAATTTCAGTACAGGTATTGTCGTTGGCCGAACTAAAAGGTTTGTATGAATATTTAACACACTTGTCCAGAAGTTTTTCAATAGTATTAACATTGTTTTCTTTTTCCCAAACCCTATAATGAGAACTATTCGCCTTGTCGCTATATTCTTTAAGTAAACATCCTAATGATATATTTAATGATGAATCATCGGTATCAGGAGGTATATGAAGGGCGCCAACAATACGTTCAATCTGATCAAAGAATCCTGTTAAATTAATTTTTTCTAAAATTCCGTCTAAAATATGTTCAAACCCAAGAATTTTTACAATTAAACTTATGAAGTCGGCAACCTTAACTGCAAATTTTATTACAGTAACAATAATTTCAGGAAAACAATAATAAATATCCTTTTCAATATTGTAGTCCTCCTGTTGCCAAAAGCTGATAATTGAACTGTTAGGATTATTCTTGTCAGAAAATTTAATTAGTTGATTAATGGAAATTGTCAATTGATCGTCAATATCTCCAATTAATCCAAAATTTTGAGATTCTAATAAAATTTCTTGAATCCATGCAGTTACAAAAAAATTGTTATCAAAAAGTTGAAAATTATTTCTTATTATTTTTTCCTTTAGCCCACCTTTTATATGAAAGTGTAGCCAGGATTCATATAGGCCTTTCTTTTTTGAAAACCCCTCTGGAAATTTTAAATAACTATCTTCCTTTACCTGTAATCCTGAAACATTATTGAAGCATTCATCAATTCTTTTCTCAAGCATTTTATGAGTTATATGATATTGCTTACTTGCAATACACGGATATATCATAAGCAGCCATGCTACAAAAAATGTTGCCGAACTAATAATGCTCTTTTTGTTCATCAATATTCTCTATTTTTATTTTGCTGAAGTCGCAAACATCCTCTTTTTATTTAAACTTTTTAGTTTTGTTTCTGATAAAAACCAATTATTCTACAATTTTTAGTGAAGAACAACAAATGGATATGCAGGTTTGCCCCTGCGTTCCTACGAAAGCCAGGTGTTGTTTTTAGCAAGAATCTAGTTTAGTTCTTCTATGGCAAAGATAATTATTATCGCTTGATGTAATATTCTAAATTTATTAAAAAATTGTCATGATTGTGGATTGGCAACAAATTCTAATTTAGGATGGAAGATTTCTGGTTCAATTCTTTGCCGGAAATCAAATGGCACTCATTAAAAATCAACAACGAAAAACAGGATAGCGATATACTGTTTTTTTTTAAGCTAAGCCTTAATAGCAATGTTCATATTTTTTGGTTTCAAAAATTCTAAAATCCAGAATTTAAACTCGCCAAAATTCTATAATAAGGGTATTAGCCTTTTGGTAAAAACACTAAACACTGCCTACGTGTTTTACGTAATTTTCGATTAATTATCCTGAAAAATGACTTTTGTCTTATATACTTTTTTGTAAAATAGCTATACTTGCCTGATAATATTAATCAAAAATAATATAATAGTATGGCTAATTTATTAGAACAAAAAGTTGATGATTTTATGGCGAAGGTAATCGCCAAGAACCCTGCGGAAGTTGAATTCCATCAGGCAGTTAGGGAAGTTGTTGAATCAATTATGCCTTTCCTTGAAGAAAACCCCAAATACAGTGATGCTAAAATTCTTGAAAGGATGGCCGAACCAGAAAGAGTTATCTTGTTCCGCGTACCTTGGTTAGACGATCAGGGAAGTGTACAGGTAAACCGTGGTTTCCGTATTGAGATGAATTCGGCTATCGGGCCTTATAAAGGTGGTCTTCGTTTCCATCCAACTGTAAATCTTGGCATCCTTAAATTTTTAGCTTTCGAACAAGTATTTAAAAACTCACTAACTACACTTCCTATGGGTGGTGGTAAAGGTGGTTCCGATTTCGATCCTAAAGGGAAATCAGATAACGAAGTAATGCGCTTTACCCAGAGTTTCATGAGCGAGCTTTTCCGACATATTGGCCCGAACACCGATATCCCTGCTGGCGACATAGGTGTTGGTGGACGCGAAATTGGTTTCATGTTTGGACAATATAAGCGCCTGCGCAACGAATTTGCCGGTGTACTTACAGGTAAAGGAAGAGAATGGGGTGGCTCATTAATCCGTCCTGAAGCAACAGGTTATGGTACAGTATATTTTGCTGAAGAAATGTTGAAGACACGTGGCGATTCAATGAAAGGTAAAATTGTTACAGTTTCTGGTTCTGGTAATGTTGCCCAGTATGCTACCGAAAAATGTAATGATTATGGAGCAAAAGTAGTTACACTTTCCGACTCATCCGGTTACATTTACGATCCTGATGGAATCGATGCAGAAAAACTCGCTTATGTCATGCACCTTAAAAATGTTAAGCGCGGACGTATTAAAGAATATGCCGACAAGTATGGTTGCAAATTCTTCGAAGGCGAAAGGCCATGGGGCGTTAAGTGCGATGTTGCTTTGCCATGTGCTACTCAAAACGAAGTAAACGAAGAAGAAGCTAAGATTCTTATTGCCAATGGTTGCTTTGTAGTATCGGAAGGTGCAAACATGCCTTCAGTTCCCGAAGCTGTTGAAGTTTATCTTGAGCACAAAATCCTTTACGGATTAGGAAAAGCTGCCAATGCAGGTGGTGTTGCAGTTTCAGGTTTGGAAATGAGCCAAAACTCAATGCGCTATTCATGGACACGCGAAGAAGTTGACGCTAAATTACACCAAATAATGAAAGACATCCACGAAACTTGTGTTAAGTACGGAACACAGGACGATGGTTTTATTCATTATGTAAATGGAGCAAACATTGGTGGATTTGTAAAAGTTGCCGATTCGATGTTAGCTCAAGGTGTAGTTTAATTAAATTGTAATTGATTGCTACGCCCTTCATCAAATTTGTGAAGGAGGGTAATTAAAATAAAGTATTGAAAGGGCTTCGCATATTGCGGAGCCTTTTTTTGTAGTTATTTTCTTGCAGAGATTACCTACTGCTGTAAGCTGATGACCAACATTAATCTTTCATCAAAAAAAAATCATAGTTTAGAATAAATCTAAGCCAAAGATTTAAAACATTTTCGCTACTTTGAACTCATAAAAAAAATCATAATCTGAAAGAGATATTTAAAACATAATGTTATGCGCATTAAGAGAATACAAGTTCGGGAGATTGAAAAACCGGCAGAGGCCCCGGTCGACCTAAACCTACTCGATCCCTTGATTTTAAAATACACCGGCAAGCGTGGAAACATGATCCCATTGTTGCAGGGTGCACAGGATTTATATGGTTACATTCCCCGTGAGGTATTTCTGAAAATTTCGGAAAAAACAGGGATCGACCTTAGCGATATGTACGGTGTAGCTACTTTTTATGCCCAGTTTCGCCTTAAACCTGTTGGGAAAAACATTATTAAGGTTTGTCACGGTACGGCCTGCCATGTGCAAAATGCGACAGCAATTACCGATGCCATTAAAGAATCGCTTAAGATTGACGATGGCGAAACCACGCCAGATGGTTTG
>JAYENH010000124.1:0-4916 GCA_034721995.1 Bacteroidota bacterium | reverse complement strand
GAAGAAGTTTTACTGAAAACTATATTAACATGGCCGGTTGCCGGATTTGGATAAACCCTAATAGAATTATTAGGACTATCAATATCGTCGATGCCAACCATAACTGTTGCTATGCTGGTGTCTTCGCCACAAGCGTTCGAGGCTATCATCATAACATCGTAAGGGCCAATTTGGATATAATTATGTGTGGGGCTGATGGCATTCGAAAAATTATTATCGCCAAAACTCCAGGTACAGGCCGTAGCATTAAGAGAGGTATTTGTAAATATCACTAAGGAATCGTTCATCATGATATAATCAAACGATGCCTCAGGCGGATCGTTAAATACAAAGGCTGCATAAGGAATTCGCGGGCTATAACATTTTCCCCCTACAACTTCCCAATCGTAGAAAAAGTAATAATACTTGGTTGGGTTGGACGAGGCCGAACTGTGTTTAACTGTGCCAAAACCGGCAATATCGTAAGGATAGGTGCAACTCGAATTGTTGCGGTATAAATATGGTGATGCTCCTGCTGCAAGTCGGTAATCTACACCTGGTTGAATTGTCCAGTTTAAATCTATCCTGCTTTCTCCATCAGGGATATTAATTGTAGCTGTTTCGATTGCTGTCCCGCTTGCGTTTCTTAATTCTACTGTGCGATCCCCTGCCCCATCGGCATAAACTTTTACTGTTTTCAGCAAAAACTCTTCATCAACATCGAACACTAAATAATGCGAACTGCTATAGGTGAACATACCACCTCCGCCGGCATTGTTGAATTTTGCACCGAAAGCAGGAGGTGCAGGCTCTACATTTTCGACATAAAAATACTGGCTCGAATCTATCGTAACCTGAAATTGTGGCCCTGAGCTGATTGGAGTAATTGCAATTGGCGAATCGTACCAAAATATTTCGCCAGCCGAATATGCCGTTAAATCGACTGTACCGGGGCCACATATATCAACACTGTCTTCTATTTCAGGAACCTGTGGACGTTCTATTTCTACAAGTGAATAATAAATTGCAGTGTCGCTGCCAAAGCTATTTAAGGCGATAAGGCTAACATCAAATATCCCATTGGTTTGGTAAATATGTGTTGGGTTTTGAAGGTTCGAAAAATTGCCATCACCAAAATTCCATTCCCAGGTGTCGGGCAGATTAGTAGAAATATCGTAAAAATCGACTTCGCCCATACATGAATTAATATCAAGAAGAAGAAAATCGCTGTGCGGTGCCGAGTTAGGATAACTGCATGTCCATTCTAATTCGAAACCCGACTCGGTAACTGCCTGATCGGTTTGTTGAATAATGCTTACTACTCCCGAAGTAGCATTAATAACCCCTCCATTTGGCAATGTGCTGCCGGTATAATTTCCAATCAGGTTTCCCTGCGACACATATCCATCATAAATAAATAAGGTATCCCAATCAAATTCGAAATTAAATGAATTGAAATACAATGTAATGCCGGAAGCCCCATCGGGTTCAATAATAAATGTACCATTGGTATTGTCGGAGTAATTTCCTGATCCTCCATCATCATACAAAACCCCATAGCAAAACGATACCATTTGTGTCCCCATTGTGGGTACGTAAAATTTACAATCTGCATCAATAGTAATTTGGCGGTCGTAAATGTCGCTACCTGCCAATCCGGAAACTTCGAGGGTGATAGTTTTATTTCCCGGTATTGAATAATACACAGTGTGAGGGCCTTCGGTTGTATCGGTTTGTGGCATAGCTCCCGGGCCAAAATCCCAGTTATAACTTGTAATATCGCCGGTTGCATTCGATTCGAACCAAACACTATCGGAAAGGCAAAAATGACTTGCCCCAATTATAAATTTTGATTTGGGACAACCACCTAAAATATAAACACTGGCAATTTTAGGTCGATGGTTCGATGCCGAAATTGTAATTATCCCATCGGTACCTGCCACAGGCGAAAACTCTAAAGTGCCTGCACCATTTACTAATTGCGTGCTTGCTATCAATTCGTTATCAATAACTAAGGTTACCATAGCATCGGGAACACTGGCATTGCTAATTTCAATAACCGAATCGACACCACACATTATTGTATTAGTATATGTTGCTGTAATTTCGATTGGCTCAATTGTCCACATTTTCATGGCCGGATCTCCAAAATAATGGAACAACTCGTTGGAATACTGATTCACACCCCAGGTTTCCATCATTCTGATTAAACTATGATTTAACACATGTCCCATTGTTAATATTGGATCGTGAGGTGTTGCTCCCGGATTATTAACCCCACCGCTACCTGTAAAATTAGGTATAAGGCCGGGATTGGCCCAGATAGCGTCGAACAGTCCCATGGCCAAGCCATCGTTATAACCACTATAGCTAACTTCGGCATGTGCAAAAACCCCAACAGCACCGCCCGGGTTTTTGCGCAAAAACTTTTCGGCAAAACATTCCGAAACATTAAATTTTCCGGTCAGGCAATTTATGCTGAAAACAACAGGCGTTAAATCTCCATTGCTCAGGTTATTGATATTTGAAAGATCGTAATATGGATCGCCCCATCCAAGTTCAAAACCATGATCGCGGTGCAAAACATATAAACTTCCGTTATTAATGTGTGTGTTGATATCGCTGGCCGAACCATCCCATGCAAACCCCGGTTTCAACAAATACGATGGAATAGCCTCGCCTGCCGAATAGTTGCCATAGTTCCAGTTAGTGGGGCTTACCGACGAGCCTGTAACATACACCCTGTTTACGTCGAAGCCAAGCTGATTTTGCATGTAAAACAACGATTCTTCGGCGGTTTGGGCAAAACGCCGCTCGGCATATCCCGGCGTGCTCGATTCCTGAAAATATGCAGCATGTGTACCGGTTGAATAAAAATCGGGGTTGCTGACCGGGACTGATTCATATTTGATTATTTTATTGATAACCGAATGGGCATAAGAGTTTGTCGAAACACTAATCCTTCCCCTTGCCATGTCGGGCCAGAAATCGTTCCCGCCATCCATGCAGGCATAGTACAGGTCGGTAACATGCGAGCCCATGTCCTGCGCCGGGACATCGGGATGATCGCCAAGAATTACAAAGTAATCGGGTTTTGGTGTCCAGTTTTGGTAACGGCTTTCTATTGCACTTTTTACCTCGCTCGATGTCCAGTTCGATTGCGATACAATTTCGACCGAATAGCCCAATTGGTTTTTCCAGCCTGCAAGTTTTTCGGCCGCATCGTAATATTCATCAGTAGTAATAATAATGTAATTACGAGCGTCGCCTTTAATATTCTGTATTGTATTTTGTTTTTTGCTGATTTCCTTTTCTATGGATGAGCGGTTCCTGAAAGCTGCTGAATAAATTTTCAGGAAATCGCGGCTGTGTTGACTTGCATCCACAAAATCGGAACCTCCTTCAAACTCAACCGAAAATTCGATTTCGGAATACATCCTGTATTTTTTCTGATAAGGATTGTAAAGGACCGGCCGTACCTGAACAATCAACATTTCCATTCCGCGCCATTTAAGCCGCTCTATAATTTCAACCGGCATCTCAGGATATATAACATCGTGTGTGTAAAATTCCTCGTTATATGTAAATTTCGGTTGAGGGGCATTATAAGAATCCGGGGAAGGGGCTTGGGCAGGATAACACAAAAAACCGCTTGTGTCGCGATAGCTTAGTTTGTGTATTTTTATTGTAGCTTTTGCGCCTAAGGGTACTGCAATTATTTCGTTATGTGCCGGAACTGCAGGTTTACCAATTTCTTTTGTGTGCGAAAAACCCTTTAAGTTAAGCATACTGAACGAAGTCCCATCCACCAATTTTGTGGCATTTAAGGTGCTTTTAAATGAATACGCAAGTTTAATTTCCTGGCATCCATTGTCAGAAACATCTAAAATAATTTGCTTTTCTTTGGAAGAAAAAGATTCAGCATTTATCAATCTATTTTGCGAAAATGCGGTTGTTACAAAGAAAGCCAATATTGATAATAGTATAATTTTTCTCATAATTGATATTTTTAATTTCAGCCAAAATACTGAAAATTTGTCAAACCAGACCAAGTGGTCTAATTTTAACAAATAATTTTTTCAGGCAGGAATTTACATTTTTTATCTGTTTAAAATATATTTCTCGCAAAGCCGCGAAGTCGCAAAGATTTTTTAATCATCCTCCTGTTTGTTGAAATTCTTTAGCATGGATGTTTCATTTGTTTAAATTAATCATCATTAATGTTTTGTTTCAATAGCCCCGACATTTATGTCGGGGAATAATATCCATCCCGAACCCGGGCTTTAGCCCATAATCAAAATACGGGTTTTGGGCTAAAGCCCGATGTTTATTTCCCGTTTTTACCCCCGACCTAAAGGTACGGGGCTATTGAGCCGGGTTTTAAAATCATACATCATTTTTGTTTCCATTCTTTCCCTCCACAATATAGATAGGATCAATAGAAAATTGATTTTCATCTGTTTAAAATATATTTCTCGCAAAGCCGCAAAGCCGCAAAGATTTTTTAATCATGCTCCTGTGTGCTAAAATTTATTGCCATGGATGTTTCATAGGGAGAAAGGAAAGAACAAGAAGAAAAACATGAAACGAAACAAAGGTTTCAACTTATTTTACATCCGGACGCTTGTTCAGTGGAAGGACCAAAAAGTTGTCCTGCATTCCACAAGAAAAGGCCGGAGGGGAAAAACGATTTTGGGACTTCCTTTATAAAATGCCGGCAACGTATATCTCAAATACCTTATTTGTTATACAGGGCAAACGCATGAAAAAAAGAAAAATTAATTTTATAAAGTCACAGATTCTCAGATTAGTTATTCAATTATTTGACAGAAATCATTAAGCTACTGATTACGAATATTATCATCTCATTATTTTGAAAATAATATACAAAGCCAATAAGAAATCATTTTGTTATTTGCACAGATTTTAAAACAAGC
>JAYENH010000123.1:0-4923 GCA_034721995.1 Bacteroidota bacterium | reverse complement strand
ACATAAAATACTTTCACCATTTCTGGCAAACATGGCAATAAGTTCATCGTCGGGAGGAGTTTGGTACGAGGGCGATTCAACACAAGCTACCTTTCGCTGGAAATCGTATTTGATTAGCCAGAGTGGAACTGATATTAATTTTGCAATCAGATTATTTCCATCAGGGAAAATCGAAATATTTTATGGCGATATGATTTACGATATGGTTTCGGAAGTTATTTATGGTGGAATATCTAAAGGCGACAGTTATAATTATTATTTACGTACAGTATCAAATCCTGGTAATGTATGGCCAAATATGAAAATAGAATTGCTGCCACGAGTGTACCCCGATGAAATGGAACTTACAACCGATGGCTATTATGTTGGCACTCCTGCACAGGCATATCCCCCAACACAATTGAAAATACGTGTAACCGACAATGTTGGCCTGTATCACGAAAGGGAAATATTGTTTTTTACCGATGGCGATTACGGGCTTGTGTTAAACGAAATAATTGTTGAATCGGGCAACGACGAGCAAATTGATTATAACGAAACTGCTCATCTCGATATATCCATTATTTCGGTTGATACAATAAATATAACTAACTCGAATTTTTATATATCCTGTTCCGATCCATATATAAGCTTAGTGGATTCAAGCGAAACACTTTCGCAAATCACATCATTGTCAACTGTTTTGTTGCAGGATGCTTTTTCGTTTAATGTTAGTTCCGATATTCCCAATGAGCATTTGTTGTCATTCGAAATAACTGTTTTTTCTGATAACGATACCACAATTATCCCCTTTGAATTAACAGCTTATTCCCCTGTATTTGCGATTGAACAAATTCATATTCTCGATGGTAACAATCACATTCTCGAGCCAGGAGAAACAACTTACATTTCAGCTTACATTAAAAATAAAGGTGGTTCAACAGCCGAAAATTTACAGTTCTTTCTTTCTACGTACGATCCCTATATAGATGTAATTATCCCAAACTCTTCGCTGTCAGTTCTAAATTCCGGCGAAACAGATTCAATTGTTTTTAACCTGTCGGCTTTTAACAATACCCCAAATGGTCATAATGCCAATTTTATGATTGATATTTCGGCAAACAACCTTTATCCGACCAGCGATATTTTTTCATTACAAATTGGCAATCTTACAGAAGGATGGGAAAGTACAAGCAATTTGCTTAATTGGCAATATGGCAATAGCCTGCTATGGTTTGTTACTGATACAACAAGTTGGGAAGGGAGTAATTCTTTACAATCGGGGGCAATTACACATAACCAGGATTCATGGTTTTCGATCGACGGAATTGTCCTGACTGCGGGAAATATAAGTTTTTACCGAAAAGTTTCGTGCGAAGACGATCAAAATGATAATTACGATTACCTTGCTTTTTATATAGATAATACAGAAATGGAACGTTGGGACGGTGAAGTAGACTGGAGCAAGTTGGAATATCCGGTATCTGCCGGCATGCATACGTTTAAGTGGAACTATCATAAAGATTTAAGTGTTGACGATGGTAGCGATTGTGCCTGGGTCGATTTAATAGAGTTGCCACAAATGGATATTGACTACGGATCAATGGCTTTAGCATTAAATACAAACGATAATGAATTTTGCAGTGGAGATAGTAGCCAATTATTAAGTTTTGTTGATGGATTAAATCAGGCCAATTTCAATTATTCGTGGTGGCCGGCAGCCGGTCTTTCCAATTCAGCAATCCCTAACCCTATTGCATATCCCGATACAAGTACTGAGTATTTCTTAACTATTTTCGACAGTAACGACACAGTTTCTTCATCAATCCTGATTACTGTAAACCCTGTCCCTGAAGCCCCGCTTGTTTGGGCCGATAGCCTGGCCCTCCATTGTTCGCCGAATTTCGAGCATCAGTGGTACAACATGCAGGGCTTGATTATGGGTGCAATTGACAGCATTTATATTCCATATGCCTCAGGCGATTTTTATGTTATTGTGAATAACGAATTTCAATGTTTCTCCGAAGCTTCCAATCCTTTTCATTTTACCCATATCGGTATTGTTGAAATAGAAGATGGTTTCGATATTGAAATCTATCCAAACCCTAACAATGGAAGTTTTTACATTGAATTACCAGAGTACAAATCAGAAGAAATATTCCTGAAAATATTCGATACAGGCGGAAAATTATTGATGGATGAGATTTATAACAAAAGTTTCATTAATATAAAAATACCTGATGCAGGACAAGGAATTTATTTCTTGCAGATAAAAAGTGAAAACAAGATCGTAAATGCAAAGCTGATAGTGTTGTAATTTTCAGTTGGCAGTCTTCAGTCGGTAATAGTCAATCTTCGGTCTTCCGACTTCCGACTTCCGACTTTTTCCGGCAAAGACTATTTTTAAAAAGCATAAAATGTTTATCTTTGCAGCCCCAAAAACAGGGGTCCAGTAGCTCAGTTGGATAGAGCAACAGCCTTCTAAGCTGTAGGTCCCAGGTTCGAATCCTGGCTGGATCACAAAATGAAAGCTTGCCTTGTGGCGAGCTTTTTCTTTTTGATTAACTGAATGTTACATAGCTCACATTTTCTTACCTCCTGAATTTGTTGACAAAGCTATTTCGTACGTAGCAGAAAGATGCTTGTCTGGATATATATTAGCATAGAAATTAAACATTATGTACATTCGCCGCGAATTGCAAATAGTTGCATAACGTAATTTGCATCATGATTGAATTTAATAGTTTAAACCTATGAGAAACTTGCTATTTAAATCATCCTTTCTTATATTGATAAGTCTGCTTGTTGCATCCTGCGATAATAACATGCAGAAGTCTTCCAATATTGAAACCAATGAAAAACTAATAATATTTCATGCAGGCAGTTTAACAGTACCTTTTAAGCAGATTGCTATTGAATTTAATGAGGTATATCCGAATATTGAAATTGTAATGGAAGGGGCTGGAAGTAGAAAATGTGCCCGTAAAATTACTGACTTGCATAAAGAATGCGATATTATGGCATCAGCTGATTACACAGTAATTGACAAACTCTTAATTCCTGACTTTGCCAGTTGGAATATAAAATTCGCTTCTAACGAAATGTCCATTGTTTATCATGAAGGATCAAGATATGCGAATGAAATCAATGCTGATAATTGGTACCGGATTTTAATGAATGATGATGTTGCCTATGGACGTTCAGATCCAAATGCCGATCCTTGCGGATACCGTGCTGTATTAACAAGTAAACTGGCAGAAGTGTATTACAATGAACCCGGTCTTGCTGAAAAGCTTCTGGCAAAAGACCAAAATTACATCCGTCCAAAAGAGACAGACCTGCTTGGATTGCTTGAGTCTAACGCTATCGATTACATATTCCTGTATCGCTCGGTTGCAGAACAACACGGTTTGGATTTTGTGCTCCTGCCTGATTCAATAAACCTTAATAAGCCAGAGTTGGCAGGTTTTTATCAACAAGCAACTGTCGACATAAGCGGTAAAAAGCCTGGAGAATTCATCACGAAGAAAGGTGAACCAATGGTTTATGGAGTTACAATTATTGACAATGCGCCTAATAAAAGCGCTGCTCTTAAGTTTGTAGATTTCTTATTACACGATGAGAAAGGTTTGGCTATTATGAGAAAGAAAGGCCAACCAGATGTGGTTCCATCTCCATCAAACACCTACAGTAATATTCCTGAAAGTTTAAAGCAATATGCTACAAATTAATTCCATCAAATCATAGATATCGAAAGGACAATGAATATTTCTTCAATTTTAAAAACCATTTTATTAATTACTTTTCTGTTACCAACTTGGTTATTTGCTCAAAACGAATTTGAGGTTAATGGTGTGTATAGACCGCGTTTTGAGTTTCGAGATGGTTATAAGTCCTTGAAAGAAGAAGGGGCAAAGCCTGCAGCATTTGTTAGTCAGAGGGCTCGTTTAAGCTTCGATTATAAGAATGAGAAAATAGAAACTCGTTTTACTTTCTTTGATTATAGGGTTTGGGGCGATCAGTTTTGGAAAAAAGATATTGCATCGGTTGGTGTACATGAAGTCTGGGCAGCCATCAAACTTAGTGAAAGTGCGAAACTAACACTGGGTAGACAATCATTTCAGTATGATAATGGAAGACTTGTCTCTGCTGTTAACTGGAACCAGGTGGGTGCTGCCCACGACGCTGCAAGGTTCAGATTCAGTAAAGATGGTTTTGAATTGGAAGCGCTAACTGCATGGAACCAAAACAAGGAAAATACAACAGGTACTGACTATATCTTCGACGGTGAAACAAATTCATTATATTATAAAAACCTGAATATTCTGTGGTTAAGTAAAAAAATCAACAACACACAAATTTCATCGATGACCCTTTTAGATGGTAATGAGGAAGTGGATATAACAGATACTGTTACTTCGAATAATCCTAATAACCTTAATTACCGTTATACCACCGGTTTAATTCTAAAGCATAAGGCCGGGAATTTCGCGACTGTGGCCCGTGCATTTTATCAAGGAGGTAAATTATATACCGGTACTGATGTAAATGCCTATTATCTTAATATTGAAACATCGTATAAACTTAGCAAAAACACCAAATTACTGTTGGGTTGTGAATTAATGAGCGGAGATGATAAAACAGACACTACCAATACAACCAGTAACGCCTTCGATATTTTATATGGTGCACGCCATAAATTTAATGGTCGTATTGATTATTTCAATGTGCCGTCAACAACTAAGAGTGCGGGTTTGGTGAATCCTTATGCCTGGTTTGAATATAGTTTTAGTAAAAGCTCTAAAATTACTGCTGAGTATCATGTGTTCTTCCTTCAAAACAACTTTATACCTGAGAATGAAATTGTGGCTATTGATAAATACCTGGGCCATGAAGTTGACCTTACCTATAGTAAGAAGTATAATGATTTTATGAGTTTGACCT
>JAYENH010000122.1:0-4929 GCA_034721995.1 Bacteroidota bacterium | reverse complement strand
TTCGTTCGGAAAATTATCTGAAAAACAACAATCAGAATCAAGCGAGGAAGTACGAAAAAGGGTTGAAGAATGCAGGAGTTTACAGGACGAAAGATTTAAAGATGTAAACGAGGTTTATTGCAATGCCCAAATGAATACAAAATTGCTTCGTAAACATTGCCAAATTGACGAAGAAGGCCAGGCTCTGTTAAAAACCGCTATGGAAAAACTTGGACTTTCGGCCAGGGCTTACGACCGCATCCTAAAGGTTTCGCGTACAATTGCCGATCTCGAAAAAAACGACAAAATACAAGCCGATCATCTTGCCGAAGCAATACAGTACCGTAGTTTAGACAGGGAAAATTGGGCTGGATAAAAAAACGAGAGAGCGAAAAGGCGAGAGAGTGATGGAGTCGGTGGGCAAAAGAAATTACCTACTTTTGCCAAACATTATGCTGATGATTTTGTAAATACACCTATGGCAACACTTGAAGATATAATACCCTGGAACGATTGGTTTAGTTTCGAATCGTATAAACCACTTATTATTGCCGGCCCATGCAGTGCCGAAAACGAAAAACAAGTTTTAGATACTGCAATAGAACTGGAAAAAACAAATCAGGTCAAAATATTCCGTGCTGGCATTTGGAAACCACGTACACGGCCTGGAAATTTTGAAGGAGTTGGCGAAACAGGATTAAAATGGTTACAAAAAGTGCAAGCCGAAACAAGGCTTAAAACTGCTGTCGAAGTTGCATTTCCCAATCATGTAAAGGCCTGCTTAGATCATAATGTTGATATTCTTTGGATTGGGGCGCGTACTACAGCTAATCCCTTAATGGTACAGGAACTGGCAAACAGTCTTGAAGGTGTAGATATTCCTGTTCTAATAAAAAATCCGGTTAATCCCGATCTTTCTTTATGGATAGGCGCAATAGAGCGTTTTTACAAAACCGGTAACAGAAAGTTGGCTGCTGTTCATCGCGGGTTTTTCCCTTTCGAGAGTACTTCGCTGCGCAACATCCCTAAATGGGAGCTTGTGATTGAACTTAAACGGCGATTCCCCAAACTAAATATTTTTAACGACCCAAGTCATATTTCAGGGAATCGTGAATTCATTCAGGGCATTTCGCAAAAAGCATTAGATCTGAACATGAATGGTTTGATGATTGAATCGCATATTTCGCCACAGTTGGCTAAAAGCGACGCGCAACAACAAATTACACCAGCACAACTTGCCGTTCTTCTTCAGAAATTATCGTTCAGAAAAGCTAATAACCTTAGCGATCAAGACCGGAATATTCTTGAACAATACCGCGAGCAAATAGATTCAATCGACAGTCAGTTATTGGAATTGCTATCGCAGCGAATGAGTGTAGTTTCTGAAATTGGGAAATACAAATGCGAAAACGATATTACAATTCTTCAGTTGCGCCGATGGGAAAACATAATTAAAACCCGGACAGAATTAGGAAAATCAATGGGGATGGACGATGTTTTTGTTTTGAAATTACTTCAGTTAATCCATAAAGAATCGATTCAAAAGCAAAACCTGATTATGGAATCTATGCAGAAAAGTAAGTGATTGGAGAAAATAAATCCGTAATTGCTTAATTAAACTAAACTGTATTTCAGTTTTCAGATTTGTTAATTTTTCAGGAAGCGTTTGTTTTTTAGAAATTCCCTTTTATCCTAAGAAACAGGAAGCTCATTTTTGTGTGAATGCTGTTTACGGTAACATCAAAATATTGCCCAAAAACTGATAAATATAAGTTATTCGAAAGTGAATATTCGAGACTGGGACCGGCAAAGTATCCATCAACACCAGGATAGTACATTACTGCCATTGTGCCGGATAGCAATGGATTGAAAGTATATGAGCTCTGTGCCATTATGGAGTATTCGCTAAAAGACAGGGTTTTTGCCGAAAGTTCGTTTGAATAATATTCCATTAATGCCCCCACATCCTGATCGGCATCTTCGCTATATAAAACTTCGAGTTGTAGCATAAGCGAATTCTCGAAAGTGTAATTTGCTCCCAGGCCTGCTACAAGAATTTCTTTGTTTTCGTCATTTTCTTTTAAAGGTTTGAAATACGATAGCTCGCCACTAAAACCAGCATCTTTTATGCTACCTGTCCAGCCCATTCCTGCCACATAATCGCTGGAGTTTAGCAAGCCGGACAGAAACTGAAAATCGTAATTCCACTTGTTGAAACGGTACAGGCCTGCGGCTGTTATGTCGTTGTTATGGTTGGCTTTAATAGCAATTTCTGCCAACGACGACATGCTTGTGTAATACTGCACACGCAGAGCATCGGCACCGGGGCGTTCGGCATAATCGAAATCGAAAAATGAGTATGAATTAAAAATATCATTGGGGTTCCAGACAAAATTCTGCCCCCAGTTTATACGTTGCCGCCCTGCTTTGAGATTCCATTTCCCCTTGTTGATTTCAATGTATGCCCGATCGATTGTGCTGTTCAGCAAATATGATTTACCTGAAAAAACATTTGTAGTCAAATCAAAAAAACCATTATCTGTATCTATCATTTGGGGATAATCAGGATATATCAGAAAAGTATTTCCCCACATAATCCGATTACGCATTTCTATGTCTATTGTAAGCCAGTTTATGGGATACCAATTAAAATTCAACCTGTTGTGTATAAGATTATCGCTTATCCAATCATTGTTGATGTCTTCAAACATTGTCGACTCCATGTTTGAAACATAACCCGACAGGCTCATATTTTTAATATCCTGAGCAAAGGCTATGTTGGTTATCAGAAAAGCTAAAATCAGTGAGATAGATGTTTTATTCATGGCATTGCTGTATTTTAAATCATGCTGTTTATTTTGAAGTAAAACTTTTTTAACCCTGAATGCTTTAATCTTTTTTCCGCCTAATATATTTTCTTTTTACTCTTAAAATCTCCCGATTTCAAGGCTTTAAAAAACTGTGCCCAGGAAAAAGGGTTTAACAGGCTTACCGATGGATATTGCCCTGCAGTATACGCCTTATTGTATTGCTCCTTCATGTAATATTTGTAATTCAGGCTGGCATCAACCTGATATTCATCAGCGATCATTTGGCGTTGCATAATTTTAATGTTTTTTCTGGCATTTTTCATGTCCTCGTCTGCCAATTCAAGTTCTACCACTGCCTTTAGAAACTGGTCATAAGTACTCCAGGGAAAGACAACAGCCTCGTCTAACATCACAGTGTCTCTATGCAATATCACATCCTTCGATTGATGTTTACCTTCGTGGCTTACAGGCACAATGTAATTCAGGCTCTTATAGCCAACCGATGAAAACCTGATAGTATCGCCCGAATGTACAGCAATGCTGAAATAGCCCCAAAAATCGGCAGCTGTTCCACGTCCTGTTTTCAAAACGGCTATGGTTGTAAAAGGAAGTGCCTCAGTGCTATCGTTTCTTATTACTCCAGATAATTGTATTATTTCTTTGTCTTTATACTGCGGAATATTAATGGTATCCTGACCGAAAATAAGTTCAGTAGAAAAAAGAAAAACTATCAGTACTAAAAAATATTTACTCATTCAAAAAAAAATATTATGCTCATGCTTAGGCGTAATATCAAACAAAAAGTTACACCATTAGTTGCACAAAGAAACTATATTAATTTATTATTGATGATTGATGATTGAATAATTCCGAGTTCCTTGTTTTTGAAACCTGCGATTTACATGACAGGAAATCTGAAGGTGTGTCTTCCTGTAGTACCAATCACCATTTTAACAATTCAACAATTTAACGAATCTCCTGTTTCCAAAACCTTCCCTGCCATGTATCACGTTCTTCAAAGCGTTTTTCGAGTTTCTGTAAAAAAACATCATATCGGAGGTTCCATTTTACCGGAGTGATATTAAACCGTGGAGGGGCTTCTCCTGCAAAACGTTGAATCAAAATATGCGGGTTCAACCGTTCCAGAAAATCAATCATCAGATCGATATATTCATCAACCTGAAAAAAATTAAATTGCCCCGGGTTGTCTCTATACTCGCCGGCCATAATTGTTCCTTTTATCAATTGCAACTGATGGAATTTAAGGCTGTGGAGAGGTAGTCCCGACAGGATTTTGGCCTGGGCAAGAATTTCTTCCCTGCTTTCGCCCGGTAGTCCTATAATAATGTGTCCGGCGGTTTTTATCCCTCTGCCGGCAGTATTAATAACTGCTTCTTTTGCTTCTTCAAAACTGTGTCCCCGATTAATACGTTTTAATGTTTTCTCGTAGCACGACTCAATACCATATTCAATATTAAGATATATTTTTTCTGAAAGCTCCTGAAAATAATCAAGCAAAGCATTGCTAACACAATCGGGGCGTGTGCCTACAACAATACCTATTGTTTCGGGGTGATCGATTGCCTGGGAATAAATTGATTTCAGGTGTTCGATATTTGAGTATGTATTTGAGTAGGCCTGGAAATATGCAAGATACCGATTGCTCCTGCGATACCTGATTTTATGAAATTCGATGCCTTCGTCGATTTGCTGTTTTACAGTTTTCGAAGGCATGCAATACGATGGATTAAAAGCCTGGTTATTACAAAAAGTGCATCCGCCCCTGCCTTTAGTGCCATCGCGGTTGGGACAGGTAAAACCCGCATCGATACTCACTTTTTGAACACGCCCGCCAAATTCCTCCTTAAAATAATTTGAGTAAGCGTTATATCTTCGCTTATGTTTCCAATATTCTGTCATTTACTTCGTGTCATTCAGTAGTCATTCGATTGTCATTAATAGTCTTGAGTACAAAATCGTAAATCTTCAATCATAAATCGTAAATCATAAATCATAAATCTTCCTGATTATCATCATTCCATCTCTTACTGGCAGGATTACTTTTTCTACACGCGTATCGCTATTTATCATTTCGTTGAATTCCATAATTCCATGGGCAAAATGGTCGTTGTTGCGCAAA
>JAYENH010000121.1:0-4935 GCA_034721995.1 Bacteroidota bacterium | reverse complement strand
GCACCGGCTGCCACATCCCACGAACTTAGGCTGTATTCGTAAAAAGCCTCGAAACGCCCACAGGCAACATAAGCCAAATCGGTGGCTGCCGAACCGAGACGGCGGATACCGTGCGAATTTTGCATGAAATACTCCAGACTCTCCATCATTGGCCCAATACGCTTGTAGTCGTAATACGGAAATCCTGTAGCAATAAGCGAATCGCTTACTGTGGCTGCGTCAGAAACATGTATTTCTGTATCGTTTAAAAATGCCGGGCTTTCTTTCCATGCATAAAAACACTCGTCAAGAATAACTTCATATACAATGCCTACAACAATCTTATCATTTTCCATCAGAGCAACAGAAATAGCAAAGGGGGGTAAACTATGTATAAAATTGGTAGTACCATCAAGAGGATCGACAATCCAGTTAAAACGCTCCTGTTTTTTTGTTTCTGTTCCTTCTTCAACAATAAAACCAGACTCTGGTAAAATTTTTGCTAAGCCGGCAACCAACTGCTTTTCCGACTCTTTATCGACATACGAAACAAAATCGTGCAGTCCTTTTGTCTCTACCATTTCTTTACTGAAATTTCGATACTCGTTTCGCAAAAAACTGCCGGTTTCTTTAACAAGCGAAATAGTCTGTTTTGTAATTCCCTCAAAATCGGGTGTATATGCCATAATGATTTATTTATATAAAACAAACAAATGTAGCAAGAAATCGAAACTTCAATTATATTTTCTTAAAGGCCGTATATGGTAATATTACAATGGAATTGTCTTTTTTAATTTAAAAAACTAATTTGTTTAATCCCGAATTGCCTCCACCGGTTTTATATTGAGGGCACGTTTTGCGGGAATCAATCCGGCTAAGACTCCTGAAATAACAAGAATAAATATTGAAATTACTGCAATCCTGAAATTTATTTCAGGATTAGTAAACATAGCATCGGGGGTACTGCTTTGTGCAAGAAAATAATTCACTGTTTCGATAATTACAACGGCAAAAACCAGCCCAAGGTAGCCAGCCAATGTGGTAAGGAAAACCGATTCGGAAATTATCTGGCTAATAATATCGCGGGGAGTAGCTCCAATAGCTCGCTGAATCCCAATCTCTTTTGTGCGTTCTTTTACAACTATCAACATAATATTGCTGATCCCGATAACCCCGGCAAACAAACTTCCAAATCCCACTATCCAAATCAGGATATTAATGCCCGTAAATAATCCGGTAAGTCGCTTATATTCTTCGGCCATGTTCCAATGCCCAATGGCATGTTCGTCGTTGGGCGAAATTTTGTGTCTCGATTTTAGCAGATCGAGAACTTTTTTTTCTACTATCTCGGCCGGTGTTTCATCAACCGAAGTTACTGCATACCAACCTACAATATCGCCATAATTATAAACATGCTGCAAAGTTGTGAAAGGAATAAAAAGAGTATTCTGGTCTTCCTCGCCATTTCCTCCTGTTGCAGAAGCATTAAAACAGCCAACCACTTTAAAATATACACCCTGTATGCGCAAATATTCGCCAATAGGATTTTCGCTTTGGGCAAACATAACCTCACGTACACGGTTGCCAATTACAGCTACTTTTCTTTTATTATTGATATCGAGAGAATTAATAAATCTGCCATCAGTTATATCCAGCGGAGTTATTTTGTTAAAATCGGGATAATCGCCTTTTATTGTAAATGCTGCTGCCTTTTCATTTCTGATAACATTATTCCCATCCCTTCTGCCCCAGGCTTCGATACGGGGAGCAAGATATTTTATTTCGGGAATACTTTGCCTGATTGCCCGGCTATCGCTATTGTTAAAATTAAAATTTCGTCCTATCGGAAAACCCTTGTATGCAATAGTCGTTCGCATTGACCACAAAAAGAAGCTATTTGTTGCGGTATCGGAGAAATCCCGTTTAATCCCATTCCACAAACCGGAGCCGGCACCCAACATTATCAGCAACATAAATATTCCCCAAAAAACACCAAAAGCAGTAAGAAAAGTCCGAAGCTTATTCTTTTTTAATGTATAAAAAATCTCTTGTATGCGGTCTAAGTCAAACATATTATTAGGTTAAGGCTTGTGCAGAATATCGGTTTTATATTTCTTAAATAAATCCCATAAAACAATTCCGGCACTAACCGAAATATTAAAACTATGTTTAGTGCCAAACTGCGGAATTTCTATGCAGCAATCGCTTATATCAACAATTTGTTGAGATACTCCTTTTACTTCGTGCCCAAAAACAAAGGCATATTTTTTATGTTCTTCAATTTTAAAATCAATTATCGAAACAGATTCCTCGGCTTGTTCGATAGATGCAACAAAGATGTTATTCTTTTTTAATTCTGAAATTGCATCAGCAGTTGTTTCAAAATATTTCCAATTCACCGATTCGGTTGCACCCAGAGCTGTTTTATGAATATCCTTATGCGGAGGCGTAGCAGTAAATCCACATAAATAAATGGCCTCGATCAATAAAGCATCGGAAGTACGAAAAATTGAACCAATATTGTTGAGACTACGCACATTGTCGAGTACAACAATGAAAGGGGTTTTTTTCGATTGCTTAAATTCTGCAATGCTTTTTCGGTTTAGCTCACTGTTTTTTAGTTTTCTCACTTAATAAATTTTAATGCTGCAAATTTAAAAATTTATACTTTGGCAATAAACTAAATTGAAGTATTTTAGCAGGCCAAATAATATATACAAATCTTAATATATATAGATATGAATTTACACGAATATCAGGGAAAACAATTATTAAAGCGTTTTAATGTACCAATACCGGTAGGTTATACAGCGAATACTCCGGAAGAAGCTGTTGCTGCAGCAAAAAAAGTTACCGATGAAACCGAAAGTTCATTGTGGGTTGTAAAAGCACAAATCCATGCCGGTGGACGTGGAAAAGGTGGCGGTGTAAAAATTGCAAAAACCTTAGAAGAGGTCGAAAAAGTTGCATCCGAAATTATAGGAATGCAATTGGTAACTCATCAAACCGGACCTATAGGAAAAAAAGTTAGCAAAGTGCTGGTTGAACAAAATGTATATTATGCTGGCGAAAGTGAGCCTAAGGAATATTACATGTCAGTTTTGCTTAACCGTCAAACTGGGCGCAATATAATTATGTACACCACTGAAGGGGGAATGGACATAGAAGAAGTTGCTGCCAAAACTCCTGAATTAATCTATAAAGAAGAAGTTGATCCACGTGTCGGGCTTCAGGGTTTTCAGGCACGCAAAATTGCTTTCAACCTGGGACTTTCGGGAAAAGCAATGAAACAGATGGTAAAATTTGTTTCCACTTTATATCAAGCTTACGAAGGAACCGATTCGTCGATGTTCGAGATTAACCCGGTTATGAAGACTTCGGATGATAATATTTTAGCTCTCGATTCAAAAGTGTCGATCGACGATAATGCGCTTTTCCGTCATAAGGATATTTTTGAAATGCGCGATATTACCGAAGAAGATCCGGCCGAAGTAGAAGCAGGAAAATATGATTTGAATTTTGTAAAGTTAGACGGAAATGTCGGGTGTATGGTGAATGGTGCCGGCCTGGCAATGGCTACAATGGATATTATTAAATTGTCGGGTGGCGATCCTGCCAATTTCCTTGATGTTGGAGGTACTGCAAATGCCGTTACTGTTGAAGCAGGTTTCCGTATTATCCTTAAAGATTCAAATGTAAAAGCAATATTGATTAATATTTTTGGTGGCATTGTTCGTTGCGACAGGGTAGCACAGGGTGTTGTCGATGCCTACAAGTCGATTGGCAATATTGAAGTTCCCGTTATTGTACGCTTGCAGGGAACAAATGCTAAAGAAGGAAAAGAATTGATTGATGATTCGGGATTAAAAGTTTCATCTGCCATAACTTTGCAGGAAGCAGCTGATTTGGTAAAAGAAGTGATGAAGTAGATGTTGGAAACCCAGTGCTAAATTTTTTTTATAAATTTAGTTTCCGGGTTACACATAAATAATCGATAGAAAATAATAAATAGAAAAGGGTGTCCGGTTTTGGATACCCTTTTTTATGTTGGAGTTTTGTTTGTTAGATAGTGCCAGCAAGAAAACGCATGTTTTTTGAAAGTCCCTGACCTGCCTTTGTCGGCAGGCAGGCGCAGTTATCAACGTTTTCTTGAAGAGACTGATTATAAATAAAAAGGGCATTCGAAAAACGAATGCCCCATATCATACTCCAAAAAAAACTAAGCAATTTTTATTGTTTTTTTTCTGTGTTACAAGTGTTTACACCAAGTAGCGGATAAAAGCCACAAAAACTTATTAAAGCTGTTGCTATTGGGATTAATCCGATTAATCCCCACCACGAATTGTAGTAATACCCTATGACTCCAATAATTATCCCGATTATTATTCTGATAATTTTGTCTGTTTTTCCAACATTACATTTCATATATTTATTATTTGTTTTCATAGAAACAGGATGATGTCAGAAATGTTCAGGAAAAACATTTTGGAATGTAAAAGGGGCATTTTTCTCCGCTTACAAAACAATTAAAAAAAATAGATGTTTTTGTTTCTCAAAAATTACTTAAAACTGTAACAAATTTAAAACCGCTAAATTGTATAATTTCCTTCAAAAATATGTGTGACTTTGTTCCATGTTAAAAATTCCAACTGAATTTGGCGGTGATAGATTTTTATGGTTCAAAAAGAAATAACAAAGCACAATTTCAATCTCCGGATGACTCCATCTTTTGATTTTTATTCACTCAGGCCTTATGATATGTTGTCATTTGTTGATTAGTAAACTCCCATTACACATTTCCACTACTATAATTGATATTGAAAAAAAGCATTTTATCTTTAGTATGTTGCTAATAATCAAAAGCATGTGGATTGGATTTATTTTTAATTAATTTTTTTTTTAAAAACGAATATTATTCTTTAATTTTGGATACGATTGAAAGGATGATTAATTAAG
>JAYENH010000120.1:0-4938 GCA_034721995.1 Bacteroidota bacterium | reverse complement strand
GGAAAATGCAGCCCAACATAAGGCATAATTTGCTTGTTGATTTCTAAGTTTCCTTCCTCGTTTGGGATGAACGACCATTTGTAATCGACACCTGCCACCAGAAATGGCATTATTTTATATGCAATGCGGACTGTGGCTTGCGATTTTTCGTCTAACTTAATGGCATCGGACAAATCGGTAATTCCGCCACGGAAATATCGGCCGCTAATAATCACCTTTGGTATTAATTTAGGAATATCCAAGCTTGCAAAAACCATTGCCGGATGTTTTTCTCCAACATTATCGGGCAAAAGGATTCCTCCACCCACAATTATCTGGTCGATTAAATCGGCAGCCATGCTGGCATAAATTCCCTGCGAGCCTTCTGTAGTTATTATAGAATGCAGTTTGGCATCTTTGTTCATCTCATAACCGGCATCGAAAAATTGGGGAATAAAATAGTCGCTATACCAAAGGCGTTCAATTCGTGCTGTTAATTCAAAAATATTAAAAAGGATATTCATCCGTGCGGCTGTTCCAACACTGAATCCACTGCCGGATTTGTAATCAGATATTAATTGAAAATAATCATTATTAGAATAATAAGACATTGGCAAATATACAGGAATCAAATCATTCTTCATCAACATTCCAAACTGAGTATAAACTGTCCAGTCGATAAAACTCGTGTTGATCAGGAACACACCTGCATCTACCGACCAGGCATTCATTCCATTTTTCAGGGTTTCGTTTGTTGAAAATTCGCCAAGCGGCGAAGTCTGGTCTTTATCCATTACAAAGCTGGCCCCAAACTCAAGGGTTTTTACAATGGGTATGCGAGTTTGGCCAAATGGGCGGTAATATGGGCGCAAAGCAAGAAGCGTAAAACTTTCACGGTTAAAATCAGAATAAATTCCTTCAATCCCAACAGTTTTCCTAAAAAGATAATCGAAACTAAGGCCAATCTTTCGTTTTTCGTAGGATATCGAATTGCAATAATTACTCAGCAACATGCCAAAACCGAGGTACTCGCCCTGCAAGGTACCAACTTTTATAAACAGCGGATCTTGTTTTTTTCGGCCCCAGCGAACATAGTTAATAAGGCGAAGGTATCCCGGGCCATCCTCAAATTCTTCGGTGCGGATGCTGCCATCTTCAATATTAAAAAGCAGAGGAACATCAAGGCCAAAACCCAGCTTTCCAAATGCCAGTTCGGGTTGAAAACGCAGGCCAACATATTGAATGTCGTTGATTTTCGTATAGCCAAAATTGGTGTTTATAGATTTCTGATCACCGAAAATATTAAGCCCTGCATTGGCGATACCCGCCGGACTTTGTGCTTTTAACTGCATTGCAAGGACTGCAAGTATAGCAATCAATGTTGTTCTTTTTATCATGATAATGAAGGTTTAATTTTATAAAGTAAATTGAAATCAAAAATAATAATTATTTTGATGATTTGATCAGCGATGCGTATTTTATTGATAATACAGATGTAGATGGCTGGGTTTATTACGAAAAAGTGCCGGCAGGCTCTACATATTATAATAGTTACATGAGATACAGCGTTTTGGTTTATTACGATGAAAGCAATTTTGTATTTCCTTACAGATAAAAAGTCTATTGGTCAATTTGAGAGTTGGTAAATTTGTAACTGGAGATTGCCGACTGTGGACTGCCTGCTAAAAATTTCCAGCTGGGAACTGATGATTAAAGACTTTTAATCATCAATTGGTTTTTTTAGAAGATTAATACTTAATTTGCCGGATAATTTTAAATGCTGAGTTCGGGATAATATGAAAATAATTCTTGCAGGCGCAGGCGAAGTGGGTATCCATCTTGCCAAAATGTTATCGAACGAAAACCATGATATTGTGGTAATCGATCCTGATGTAGATAACCTACAATACATTAATACTCATTTCGATATAATGACCATCACCGGGTCAGCAGTTTCGATTGAGACCCTTATTGAGGCAGGAATCCGAAAAACCGATCTGTTTGTTGCTGTTGCACCAACACAGGAATTAAATATTACGGCCTGTATACTGGGAAAGAAACTTGGGGCCAGAAAAACTATTTCGCGCATAGATAATCCGGAGTATCTTTTTCCACGGAATAAAAAATTCTTTATCGAATTAGGTATCGATTCCCTGATATACCCCGAAAAGCTTGCCAGTTTAGAAGTAGCAAATCTATTAGGTCAAACCGGAACTACCGAAATAGTTAATTTTTCGAGTGGTCTGTTGTCTTTATATGTTATCAAACTCGACGAAAATGCACCTGTTTTAAATAAAACTTTATTTGATGTTGCTAAATCAGGCATGGGAACTGATTTTCGTGCAGTAGCCATTTCGCGAAATGGAAAAACAATTATTCCTCATGGCAACGATGTTTTCATGGCAAACGATTTAGTACATGTTGTTACCAATCAAGTGGGAATCAAAGCTTTGATGAAATATTCGGGCAAAAAGAAAGTTGAAATCAAAAATATGATGATCCTGGGAGGAAGCCGGATTGGTAAACGCATTGCAAAAAAACTTCAGGGACAATACAATATTAAACTAATTGAAATAGATAAAGATAGAAGCATCCTGGCTTCCGACGAATTGCACAACACTTTGGTTATTAATGGCGATGGTCGCAATATAGATTTGCTTATTGAAGAAGGCATACAAGATATGGATGCTTTTGTAGCAGTAACCGATAGTTCCGAAACAAATATACTGTCATGCCTCTCTGCCAGGCAATTTGGGGTTAAGAAAACTATTGCAGAAATCGAAAACATAAATTATATCGACCTTTCGGAAAATATTGGAATTGATACCATAATTAATAAAAAACTTATTGCTGCCAGTCATATCTATGCTTTTACCATGAGTGCCCATGTTCAGTCGATAAAATGCCTTACAGGAACCGATGCCGATGTTCTGGAATTAAATGTAAAAGCCGGATCGAAGGTTACCAAGCAGACAATTAAGAAACTTGATTTTCCGCAGGGTGCAATTATTGGAGGCATTGTACGCGACAACGAAGTAATTATTGCGAGGGGAAATACACAGATTATCGCCAACGATAAAGTTGTGATCTTCGCACTTCCTACTGCAATTCACAAAGTTGAAAAGTTTTTTAGTTGATGATTAATTTTTGGATCATATTTCGTGTGCTTGGTTCCTTATTAATTTTGGAAGGAATTTTTATGGGAATGAGCCTGCCTTTTTCTTTATATTATAACACCGATGATTTTGATGCAATTCTTATTTCTTCGGTATTAACTCTGGTAATTGGTGTAATTATACATTTTAGCACACGTTATGTTTCCCGCAATATCAGCAAACGCGAAGGTTATATCATTGTAAGCCTGGTATGGGTTGTTTTTTCATTGTTTGGATCCTTGCCATTTGTTTTGAGTGGCGCAATCCCTTCGTTTACCGATGCCTTTTTCGAAACAATGTCGGGGTTTACAACCACGGGAGCCTCAATATTAAATGATATTGAGGCGATGCCACAAGGCCTGCTTTTTTGGCGTAGCACTACACAGTGGCTTGGGGGCATGGGGATTATTGTATTATCGCTTGCCATTTTGCCAATTTTAGGAATAGGAGGGATGCAGCTTTTTATAGCCGAGGTCCCGGGTCCTACACCAGACAAATTGCACCCACGAATAAAAGAAACAGCCAAGCGCCTCTGGATTATTTATGTATTATTTACCACAGCCGAAATATTTTTACTGATGATTGGCGGGATGGATTTCTTCGATGCAATAAATCATTCATTTACAACAATGGCAACGGGGGGCTATTCAACAAAACAGGCCAGTATTGCCTCTTTCGATTCATCATTTATCCATTATGTGATCATCTTTTTTATGTTTCTGGCCGGAACAAATTTTACCCTGTCGTATTTTGCCATGCACTTTAAATTCGGAAAAGTATGGCGCAACGAAGAGTTTCGGTATTATCTAAGCTTTGTACTTGGTTTTACTATTTTAATTGCTCTGGGTTTAAGCTTTTTTCAGGATTATTCCTTTGAGATTGCTTTTCGCGATAGTCTTTTTCAGGTAGTATCGATAATTACTACCACAGGTTTTGTTACTGCCGATTATCTAAACTGGATGCCTTTTTTGGCCGTTGTTATATTTATGCTGATGTTCTTTGGTGGTTCGGCAGGTTCAACCGGGGGGGGCATGAAAATAATACGGATTGTGTTATTGTTAAAAAATAGTGTACTCGAACTTCGCCGATTGATACACCCAAATGCAATTATACCTGTGCGCCTTAATAAAAAGGCTGTTCCACAATCAATTGTAACAAATGTATTGGCTTTTGTTGTAATATATATGCTATTTACAGCTATTAGTACAATAATAATTTCGATGTTGGGATACGATTTAGATACATCCGTTGGTGCAGTTGTAGCATGCTTGGGAAATATCGGGCCGGGAATTGGTAAAGTTGGGCCTATGGATAATTTTGCCCATATACCTGTTTTTGGCAAATGGTTTTTATCATTTCTGATGTTATTGGGCAGGCTTGAATTATTTACGGTGTTGGTACTTCTAAGCCCATCGTTTTGGAAGAAGTAAATAAATAAAATCATATTTTGGGGTGTTGGTATTATATTTTCAGAACTCCTGACCTATCGTAAACTAAATTGTCGCATAAACCAGTTGTTATTGTTGCGCTTTGCTTTACCCTGTGCTGTTACTTTGCAGGCTTTCAGCCCTTTAAATACAAAACGCAATTAAAGCTCTGAAAGAGCGAAATGTAATAGCACGGGGTGGAGCGCAGCGAAACCCTGTGATACAGACCGAAACAACGAACAGAACCCTGAAAGGTGGGGTGATGTAAATCGAGTTGAAACGATTTTATTCTTCCTCCCACTTAGTTAAAAGTTGCTTTTCTTTTTACTGAAAGAGAATCACATAAATTTTCTGCACTCCATTTTTTTATCATCTCA
>JAYENH010000119.1:0-4947 GCA_034721995.1 Bacteroidota bacterium | reverse complement strand
GATTTGACTTTAGGTTTCGAGGCCAAACAATTAACTTGTTTGCTTGGCAGTTCAGGTTGTGGAAAGACTACGATATTGCGCCTTATTGCCGGTTTGGAAATAACACAGGCAGGAGAGATTTTTATTAACAATAAATCTGCTACTGCGAACGAGCAAATCATAATCTCGCCACAAAAACGGAACATTGGTTTTATATTTCAGGATTTAGCCCTTTGGCCACATTTTACAGTTTATAAGAACATCGCTTTCGGTTTAAACGAGAGAAAGGAAAAAAATGTAAAGGATACTGTTTTTAAGATGCTTGATTTTTTTGAATTGCACGAACAGGCTGAGAAATTTCCACATCAACTATCAGGGGGTCAAAAGCAATTGGTGGCAATTTCACGCTCATTGGTACTGAAACCAAAAATTCTGCTTATGGATGAACCCCTTGCAAACTTAGATGTTAAAATAAAACGTAAAACTCTGGAACTCATTAAGAAACTAAACCAAAGGTTCGATCTCACCCTTGTTTATGTAACCCACGACCACAAAGAAGCCTTTGCCATAGCAGATCGTATTGTGGTGTTGAACAAGGGGCGAATTGAAGAAACAGGCAGCGTGGAGCAAATCAAAAAATCAAAAAACGAATATGTCAAATATTTTTTGGAATATTAATTTTGAAACTTGAAATTATGAAAACATTAAGCATTATCTCCTTGATTATTCTACTTGTAAGTTGTAATCAAAAAGAGTTAAAAGACAAAAGTGCAGGCACAGAAATGAAAGTTGAGCATAGAGAAATTGTATTGGATTTATCCATTGATACTGTTTTTACTTTTGAAAAGTATGAAGATGGAAAAAAACCTACGGATTGGTCGCAATACTTTACCGGAAAAAGCGGAGAAAACCCAAATTGGAAAATACTTATTGTTGATGATAATAAGGTTTTAGCCCAATTGTCAGAAGATAACCCCAATTATCATTTTAACGAAATTGTTTCCGATGGCTTTGCGATTAAAAATGTTGAGATGAAGGTGAGAATGAAGGGAGTAAAAGGGAAAATGGATCGGGGTGGTGGTTTTATCTGGCGTTTTATCGATGCCGATAATTATTATGTTGTTCGGGCCAACCCCTTAGAAGACAATGTGGTGCTTTACAGGGTTAAAGATGGCAAAAGAAAAGATTTACCTTTGATAGACAAGGGGAGGACTTATGGCGTTGATGTAGAACCTCTTGGTGATGGTTGGAATAATTTGGGACTAAAAGTTGTTGATGATATGTTCACCGTTTACCTGAATAACAAACAGATATTACAGGTAAGAGACAGCACTTTTACAAATGCGGGTAAAATTGGCCTCTGGACAAAAGCCGATGCAGTTAGTTATTTCGATGATTTTCAGGTTAAGTGTATTAAATAGTGATTCTTAGAAAACCTCATTAAAAGCACAATGCTCCATTTGCAAGTATTATTCTTGACGCTTTCTAAGAAGCCATAAAAAAACGTCATCGCTTTCTTAGAGGCACTACTTGTTGTCCCATTTTTGCATGAAGAACACAAATGGCAGCGAACCTATCGAAAGTAAAGCAGCCAGGCGGAAGCTGTTTTCGAGTCCAATAAAATCGGAAACAATCCCGGTTAACAAAATCGCCAACGCACCAACAATAAAACTTATGGTCATAAAAACACCATTTACAAAAGCAGGGTGAGAAGTTTTAATACTGGTTACCATCGATAATATTACCGGTCCGGTGGATAAAAGAAAAAAGCCTAAAGCTATGAGCACTGCAAATTGCCATCCTCCTTCGGCAAAAAGAAAAAGCCCCATCAGTATAGGTGTGGCTATAGAGATTATCAGCAAGGTGTTACGGCTGCCTATCCTATCGGAAATAGTGCCTGAAAACATAACACCTATTGCACCGCTAAATTGAAAAACAGATAAAGCACCGTTTACAAACCATAAGCTTTGTCCCTGTTCGTCGAGATAAATAGTAAGAAATGTTGTAAGTGATGCTTTTGATATGCCACGAAAAAATATAAAACCTGATAAAATCAGGAAAAAAGGAAGTAATTCGCGAAGAGTCGACATAAAGCTGTCGTAGCGTGTATCTCGTTGAATATCTTGTGATACGGGGATTTTTCGTAAGCGAATAAAAAGAATAAACGATGCCACAAGCCCAAATGGAATTAAGCGCCAACTGCCTTCAAGTCCCCAATAACTTACTGCTGCTGTAATAATCAATGGCCCAAGTGTGCGGGCAAATTCACCACCAAGCATATAAAAACTCATGCCCTTGCCGGGTTTGTTGCCCGATAATTTTTTAATCATAACCGGCGAAGGTGTATGAAACAAGGTTGAACTGATTCCGGTTACAAAAAGCAAAATCCCTAAAATAACAACACCGGGAGCTAAGCCAATCAGGCTCATAGTAATTGCTGTAATTGCCGGCGATACTATTATAAAATACCTTACAGGAAAACTATCGGCAATAATTCCAACCAAGGGGTTGAACAGCGAAGGTAAACGCTGGATTATGCTAAGGATTCCGATAGTAGAATTACTAAGTCCCATTTTTTCTTTCAAAAGTGGAAGCAATGGGGCAAAAAAGGAAGTGAAAATATCGTGGAGCATGTGTGCCGACGAAATCATGATAACATGCTGCCAATTGAATTTTTTTGTTTTTTTCATTTGTGCCTGAAAATTGTTGAACTATTAAACACGTAAGTCTTTTAAGCTTTTAGAAAAATACCGTTACCAATAAATATTCATTAATTGCTTGTGTTTTATCCACATATATGCAATTATCCTCTGTTAATTTTTAGAATACCTGCCTGCATCTCAAGAGTTTTTTCATAATTTACATTGTTTTGATTATAGTACAAATGTAACGAAAAGTTGACACACTAAGCCAAAGAGCCAAAGCAGATAATATTCTTGAAATCATACTACATATCATTTTTTTAACTACAAAAGCATTTTTTATTCTTTATAAAAATAAGAATAGTACATTTGTGCTACTAAGATTTTTTAGCATCACAAAGAACTAAATATGCATATTATGAGAAAAGCTCTATTTTCAGTACTATTTATTTTATTTGCAGGTATATTTTCGTGCAATGCCCAATTACAGAAAATTACAAGCTATTACAACAACGACAGCAGTTTGGTTAATGAACAATATTTTGTATTGAGTTCGGATACAGATATAAAAGACAGTCTTTATAATAATTACTCGAAAGAAGGGAAACTTCTGAAAAAAGGCTTTTACAATAAAGGTGATAAAATGGGCGAGTGGGTGCATTTTTTTCCTGACAGGCAAATTAAAAGCTCTGGTTATTACAATATGAACAAGCAATTTTGCGGATGCCATTTTTCTTACAACATAAATGGCGAAATCGAGCAAGTTGATTATTACATTGATGACATAGCTTATAACGATTCAATCCAGGTACAAGAGGAATTTGTAAGAAAACTTGTAGAGGCTTTACATACAACAGGTTTCGATGTTTATGACATAATGCAAGAAAAGTTCCTGTCTCTTCAAACAATGTTTGCAAAATACGATAGTATCGAAAATGCTGATGAGAAATTGGTCTTTGGGCATCGGATTGTTCAAAGCGGGTATTTCTTTAAAGAATGGTTTAACTCTTTTAAAAGTGAACGTGAATTGTTGCTTAAATCAAAATCAGTGATGGATGCCTTTACAGCCGATATCGACAAGGATTATTTCGATTTACTGATGAATCCAATTGTTGAGAATGCCGATTCGTTGTTAAATTCCGATAATATAATATT
Source organism: Bacteroidota bacterium (assembly GCA_034721995.1). Lineage (GTDB taxonomy): Bacteria > Bacteroidota > Bacteroidia > Bacteroidales > M50B96 > JAIOYV01. Next base: position 1,171 of record JAYENH010000119.1, on the reverse strand, counting down.
CGTTCTTGACGATGGCTCTAAAATAAGAAAAGAGTTTATACAAATTTCCGGTCTTATTTCTGAAATTGAAATAATTGAGCCGCAAATAACTTCCGGGCTTTCTGAGCTGGAAAGCAATTACAAAGATGAATTTCCTGAGTTTTATAAATCGGAATTAGATCAATTCTCGAAAAAACATGATGACTATAAACAGGAAGAAAACCTTCAAATAAAAATTTCATTGGGAAACGAAATTGTATCATTGATTGAAAAAATGAAAGCCGATTTCGAAAAATTGACCAATCTAAGTGAATCAATTGATGAAAAATTGAATAAGCTGGAAAAAGTATATAAAGAGAAATTCCCGGTTGATTATCAGGCGGAGGAAGAATTGATAAACAGCGATTATGCCGGGTTTAAAGCGAGTACACAACTTCAGGAAAAAATAGAATTAGGCCAAATTGTATTAAAGCATATTGAAACCAGTTATATTAATTTTTATACTGTCGACTCAATGGACATAGTTATTGCAGAAGAATTTAAGTCGATACGAGAAGGCTATTTGCAATCTTTTGCAGCCATTTACGGAAAAGAGATTAAGCCGGTTGCAAATTCCATAGCAGGGTTTAATCGCACAAAAGGACTTGAAATAAAAATAATGACAGGTCAAAATATTTTAGATACAATCCATTACTTCGATGCGGCTTATACACGTTTTATTGATATTGATAAAGCCTTGAAGGAACGTTATTCTAAACTTCAATCAAATTTTAAAGAAGGATACAGAGCTATTTACAAAAACGAAGTTGCCCAAATGGATAAACTAATTAAGAACTATAATGTAAATGGCAGGTCGAAATCGAAGTTAGATGTAGGTAATAATATAATGGAAAAAATTATAGAGCTTGAAAACAACTATTCTGAAATTGGAAAACAAAGCGATGAAATTGGCAATAGGTACACGGCCGTAAGCGAAAAATTTAAAAGTGATTTCTCTCCGGTTTACAAGTATACCCTTTGCACTTACGACGATAAAAAGGAGAATTATGAAAAATCGTTAAATTGCAAAACATATTTGGAAAAGGGAAAAGCTTTTCTTGAAGAAGTAACTATTCTTGAAGAAAAATACGATGAAATAAGTAAACAATACTCATCAATAATTGAAATTCTAAGTAAAGTAGAAGGTTTGTAC
>JAYENH010000118.1:0-4962 GCA_034721995.1 Bacteroidota bacterium | reverse complement strand
TGATTATCATCCAAACAAAGGACAATATACAAAACAAAATAATTTAATTCAGTAAAATAAATTTTAATCCATCCCAATCATCCTTTCCAATAATCTACAAAGATATAAAAATATCAATAAAATCTACCAATTGTAAGTATATTACAAGAAAAAATAATCTAATGTTTACAAAGAGTCTTTTTTAAGTAAAGAAAAAAATGCTTTGTAGCATATTAAGGTATTATCTCAAATTTATATCAAAAACCATAAAATATTGTATGTCAGGTAGAATAAATTCAAATTTATGTTTAAAATTCAATAAGATTTTTGCTCACAAAAAGCTATGATTTACCGGAATATGTTAAAATCTTTTTATACTTGAATTTATACTATTTGAATAATTGCCTAATATGAATATAATTTATGGGATTTGAGGTTTTACTGATTAAGAAACTTTTCGGCATCTAAAGCAGCCATACAACCTGATCCGGCGGCAGTAACAGCTTGTCGATAGGTTGGATCCTGAACATCGCCACAGGCAAAAACACCTGCTTTGTTAGTTTTTGCGGTACCGGCAATTGTTTTTATATAGCCTACCTCATCGGTATCAATATATTCTTTATAAATATCGGAATTAGGATGATGCCCTATGGCAAGAAAAAATCCCTGTATATTAATGGTGTGTTCAGATTCATCTGATTCACCTTTTCTTTTAATAAGAACGACTCCTTCAACTGCTTGTTTGCCAAATATTTCTTTTGTATTATGTTCAAATAATACTTCGATATTTGGAGTATTGTTTACTCTTTCCTGCATTGCTTTTGAGGCCCTAAGGTAATTTTTCCTGACTATTATATAGACCTTATTGCAGATGCCTGCCAGATAGCTTGCTTCTTCGGCGGCTGTATCTCCACCTCCTACAACTGCTACATCAAGTCCTTTGTAAAAGAAACCATCGCAGGTTGCACAAGCCGAAACTCCCGAGCCTTTATATTTTTCTTCGCTTTCGAGGCCAAGGTATTGAGCGGTTGCCCCGGTTGCAATAATTACCGCATCGGCAAGAATTGTCTTGTCATTATCAATTACTACTTTGTGGGGAGTTTGCGAAAAATCGACAGAAGTAACCATTCCCCAACGACAGTCTGTCCCAAAACGTTCGGCCTGCTTTTTTAAATCGTCCATCAACACAGGACCTGTTACTCCTTCGGGATATCCGGGGAAATTATCTACTTCGGTTGTTGTTGTTAACTGGCCTCCTGGTTGTAAACCTTCGTAAACAACAGGGCTTAAGTTTGCTCGTGCTGCATAAATTGCAGCGGTATATCCGGCAGGACCGGAGCCAATAATTAAACATTTCACTTTTTCGATTTCACCTGAACCGTTTCCTTTCTTCTCGTCAGTGCTTTCGATTTTTTCCATTTGTTTGAATAAGCTCATTTCTATTTATTTTTATGATTAATAATATATTTTAAATTTGTATTTATTCTGAAATTATGGAATCGTTTACCTCTACAATGTAATCAATCTGGTAAACTCCATATCCTCCCCAAACTCCCAGCCCACCTTCGATATTTGATTTTGTGGGCGACGGAGCTGCAAATGGATTTCCACTACCACCTGCATTTCTCTGAAAAGATTGCCAAAAATCGTAGTTTGCCTTATCAATGCTGCAAAACTTTATACTTACTTTTTCGCCTATATGAAAATACCATCTGCTGATATCTTCTTCGTCGTCTTCGAAATCGTTTTCCCCATGGTAAATTGTAAATTCAACATCTTCTTCTCCATTGATATTCCGGTCGTACCCAACCGAGTTCCAGGGGTGCACGTAAATCGAATCGCGACCTTTCGATTTTGTAAAAACCCTGAAATAATTGCCCTGTTCTGGCGGATCGTCAAAAATTCCGTGAATATATCCTATGCTGTCGTGTTGTTCGCTTAATGCTTCGAACCATAGGCTGTCTATAGGAATCGATTCATGAATTGTTGTTATTGCCGAAAGCGATTTTCCATCAGCAAAAACAGATAATTGATAAACACCCCCGGTTTGGCCGATAATATTTTTCCCTTTGTAAACCATATAGGGGTATGTGTATGGATCGAACCATAACTCAAGGCTGTCGTTTTGTGTTCCGTCCGAAACAACTACTATGGCATCGAGAACAAGTATTTTATAAAGAAATTCGGGGACATAAAAATCGAAACCTTCAATTGTAACAAGTACTGAGTCGTTGCTTATGGGATCGAAAAAACTCTGGCTTCGTGTTAAGAATACCCTGGCGACTTCCCCTTCCTCGATATAACCTTCGACAACCACTTCATTATCATAATCTGCAAACTCGAAAGTAATGTCATCCTCACACGAAAAGAGTGATCCTGTAATCAGAAGTAGTATATATATATATGGTGTAGTATATTTCATTGTTCATAAAAAATTAAAACTCAAAGTTCCATGCAATCGATGGTAAAATAGGGAAAACCGTAATCTGTTTTGCATAAGTAGTGAAAACCCCGGAAGCAATTTCCCCTTCGACACTAAAATAAATAAAATATGGATTGTGCCTGTTGTAAGCATTGTAAACCGAAAAATTGAGAGAAGAGTTGAAGTGCTTTCTTTTTTTAAGTTTATAAGTAACAGACAGATCGAGGCGGTGATAATTTTTCATCCTGAACGAATTATATTCGCCGTATTCGGTAATAAATGTGGCATTGTCGATTAAGTACCAGGCAATGGTAGGAGTAAAAGCACTACCTGTTGCATAAACAAAAACTGCTGATGCCGACCATCTGTCGCTTAACTCGTGGGTTACAATTATCGAAAGATCGTGCCGACGATCATATTTTGCCGGATATTCCTCACCACCATTTATCATATCGAAACGTCGCGTGGTTTTCGAAAGAGTATATCCTACCCATCCTGTGGTTCTGCCATAATTTTTTTTGATAAACAATTCAAGCCCATACGACTGACCTTCGCCAAAAGCAAAGCTATTGTCGGTATTATCACCAATGCTGTTGTTTGGCGAATAGCCAGGCTCATATTCGATTTGATTATCAAGTTTTTTATAGTATAGTTCGACCGAGGTTTCAAAAAGGTTATCCATAAAATTATGAAAATAGCCCAAGGAATATTGTACTCCATATTGTGGATCAACAACATCGGACGATGGTACCCAAAGATCGGTGGGCATGGTAACCGACGATATCGAAGCCATGTGGATATACTGGTAATTCTGTGTGTATGCTGCTTTTATCGATGATTGGCCATTTATCTTAAACCTTGCCGACAACCGTGGCTCAACATGAAAAAAGTGAACAACATCCTCGCCCCGCTTATATTTTATGGTGTCGCTAAAGTTTCCGTCCTCGTCTTTTATATATCGTGAAAAAGGCCCGACTTGCTGAAAAAAGCTGGCACGAAGACCTGCATTTATTTTTATCCTGCTACCCAAATCAAATTCATCGTTTACATAAAATGAAAGGTCATGTGCAAATTGTTTAAGGTCGTCGCCAATTTCAATTTCTTCTTCGTCCGATTTGCTTGACACACTACTTGGTACAAAAACATGATAAATATAGTGTGCCCCAAAATTTAATTTATGATTGATATTTGGAAAATAATTAAAATCTGACATCAAGTTGTAATCGGTGATGCCAGAAAAAAGTTTCAGGTTATAATCGTCTTGCTTAATATTTATATCGAATTGGTAATCGCTAAAAATTGCAGTTGTGTTTACAAAAAGTTTAGAGTTGAATAAATGATTCCAACGAAGCGAGGCAGTTGCATTGCCCCAGGGAATACTCATTTCGATATTGCTGTCGCTGTTTTTAAAAGTAAACACATCGCGGCCAAAATACGAACTCAGGAAAATCCTGTCTTTGTCGGATAAACGGTAATTAATTTTTGCGTTCAAATCGTAAAAGAAATAACCCGAGCCGCTAAACATTGATGTATCGTTAATAAATGGTTTTGTAAGAATATCGATATAAGTACGTCTTCCTGAAATAATAAAAGAGCTGGTATCTTTTTTAATTGGCCCTTCGACAGTAAGCCGCGACGAAATTAGCCCTACCCCCCCTTGGGCGGCAAATTTTTTCATATTGCCTTCTTTCATCGAGATATCGAGCACCGACGAAAGCCTGCCGCCATAGTTTGCCGGCATTCCACCTTTTATAAGTTTCACATCTTTGATTGCATCAGCATTGAAAACTGAGAAAAAACCAAACAAATGGGCAGAATTATAAACATTGGCACCATCCAATAAAATCAAGTTTTGATCGGGACCACCACCACGCACATAAAATCCAGAGCTGCCTTCCATTGCAGTTTGCACACCTGGTAGCAATTGGATCGTTTTTAAAATATCTACTTCGCCAAATAAAACAGGCAGGGCTTTTATGCTTTTTACTGGCATTTTGACAGTTCCCATTTCGGTGCTTATGATATTTCTATCAGATTTTTCGGCTCTTACAACTACCTCTCCGGTTAAGTTGTCGGATGGTTCAAGTGTAATATTGAGTTTTTTATTCTTATTTAATTCAAGAGCTATATCAATGCTTTTATATCCGATATAGGATACTATCATTCTATACTTACCTTTCTCAATACTAACCGAGTAGTAACCATAACGATTGCTGGCAGTTCCTTTTTTTAGCTCTTGGAAATAAATATTGGCACCTATTAGGTCTTCACCGGTTTCGCTGTCGCGGATATATCCACTAACAGTATGGTTCTGGGCAAATAATAAGCCCGGAAGTACAATCAGCAATAATAAAGTAAAAATCCGCATACATTTTAATTTAAAATTTGGGTGCGCCCCTTATCAATTTATATACCATTAACAGTATTGTCAGCACAAAGTTTCCGGTAAGCAAACGGATGATAATTTTATAAAGTGTAGTACAAATTTTCTGATTTTAAAAAACCAAAAGTGTATGATAATCATAACTTGAAAATTGGAATGTTGGAGTAATAGATGGAAA
>JAYENH010000117.1:0-4976 GCA_034721995.1 Bacteroidota bacterium | reverse complement strand
CGGGAGTTAAAGTATGATGAAAAACTGATTATACAACTGCTCGGAATTATCAGGCAGTACCAGCCTCAAAATATTTATTTGCCCGCCTCTTCCGAAATCCATCCTGACCACCGCGTTATTTACAAAGCCGGCACCGAGGCTGCCCGGCGATACGCACCGAACATCAATTTGATTTACTGTGAAGTTGGACAAATGCAATCTGCAAATTTATTGTTAGACATTACGGAGTTGCATGAGCAACTAAACCAAGCTATGGACTGTTTCAAAAGTCAGTTAGAAGTTCAGGACTATAAATATCACATAAATGCTTTACATGCCTACCGGACTTACACACTTGGCAAAGATGTGAAATATGCCGAAGCATATAATTTAATTAATTCTGAAAAACTAAAAACAGGCAGCGAATTGTGGAAACAAAAAACTGTAAACATTAATCTGCCAATTAAAAGCGAACCTGTCGGACCGGAATACCCATTGATTTCGGTAATTGTGCGAACCATGGACCGCCCCGAACTTGCCGAAGCACTTGATTGCCTTAGCAAGCAAACATATCCGAACCTGGAAGTAATTGTTGTGGATGCTCTCGGAACAAATGAGTTGGATATCGGTAAACGATGCCGTAATTTCCCACTGCGGGTGGTTACAAAAAATAAACAATTACAAAGGGCTGCTGCTGCCAATACGGGCTTACAAGCAGTTAAAGGTGAATATTTTTGTTTTTTAGACGAGGACGACCTTTTGTTTCCCGAACATATTGATAAATTATTCGGGTTATTGAAAAACAAAAAGCCTCCGGCAGCTTACTCAAATATCAAAAGGGTAAATATCAAAAACGAGCTAATAAATATATTCAATGCAGATTTCAATTTTCAGGAACTTCTCTGGGCCAACTTTATCCCTATTCATGCTATGTTGTACAGGACCGAGCCTGTTAAGTTTAATTGTTTGTTTGATGATAGACTTGAGATATATGAAGACTGGGATTTCCTGATACAGGTTGGACAATTGGGTGATTTTACACACTTAGATGAACTTACCGGAGTTTATCGCGACACCAATGCTTCAGGGGCCCAGGACGATGAAGAAAAAACAAATAAATACAAAACTCTGCTATATGAAAAATGGAAAGATAAACTAACTACAGAACAATACGTCAGGTTTCTGGATCATCTGGCAACATTAAACCTGCCGGAGAAAAATCATTATAAAAAGAAATACAATGAAGCACTCCACAAATTAGAAGAAGCACAAGACACAATTGAAACTTTACAAAAAGATAATCAGAAAGCCCGGGTTGAACATAAAACTTCAATAGAAGAAAAGGAAATTGCTTCAAGGATAAGGAAAACTTTAAATAGAGATATCGAAATAGCTGTGTATAAAGCGGAAAATAGTATTCTTAGTAAATCTTTGGCAGAAAAAGACAACCTAATTGCCCCAAAAAATAATCAAATAAATAACAGCAATGATGAAATAGCACAAATGACAGGGTCGTTATCATGGCGTATCACAAGACCATTAAGACTGCTAAGTATAAATAAAATCAAATCAAGACTTCGCTCTATCAGTAACAAAAGAAAAGTAAAACAAAGTGGATTATTCGATAAAGCCTGGTATCTCGAAAATTACCCGGATGTTAAACAATCAGGAATGGATCCATTAAAGCACTATCTTTTGTTTGGAGGATTTGAGGGCCGTAACCCGGGGCCATCTTTTGACAGCCAATTTTATTTGGAATCAAATCAGGATGTAAAAGATTCGGGATTAAATCCATTGTTGCATTATATATTATATGGTAAAAATGAAGGAAGACAAATAATCTAAAAAGAGGAAAGCTCGCCTATCTTTGTGCCATATGGATTGGATAATTAATTTTGTACTAAAGGGGTTATGTAAAAACCAAACCTCCTCCTTAAAATGCAAGAAGATATACGGGGCATTATTCAAATATTGGATTCTCAGACACTTAAATTTCATTTTCACACAGGCTCTAAAGCATTGAGACAACCTATGAATACGACCTGGAATTATCTTTATTTGGCATTTTTAATTTCCGGGTTTACACTTTTTTAGTAATGTTGGGTTTTCCTCTCTGTGATACTCTCCCACGAAAAGCGGGACAAGTTGTGTAAAACTCTGTGCAACTCTGTGGTTAATAGAAATATGAAGTTTAAGCACATAGTTATCTGAGAAATAACACAGAGGAAAAGTGTACACTACTTTTAGTGGTATATGAAAAATGCCCTTTATTTATTATAGCAAAATTTAAAAATATGTCAAAAGAAATCGCTATAAGCGTTAATTCAATAACAAAAGTTTACAAACTCTATAAATCGCGGAAAGACCGCCTAAAAGAATTTGTACATCCAATGCGCAGAAAATTTCATAATAAATTTCACGCATTAAAAGGGATTAGTTTTTCGGTACACAAAGGCGAAGTGTTGGGTATAATCGGGCAGAACGGAAGTGGTAAATCTACTACACTGAAGATACTTTCTTCGGTGGTAACCCCTACATCCGGTAGTTTTAAATGTAAAGGAAGGCTGACAGCTTTACTTGAACTTGGCGGAGGTTTTAATTCGGAATTGAATGGTGTCGAAAATGTGTATTTTTTGGGGGCTATCCAGGGTTATTCGAAAAAGGAAATGACCAAACGCTTGCCTGCTATTCTCCATTTTGCCGATATTGGAGAATATGCTTACCAACCGGTAAACAGATATTCAAGTGGAATGTATATGCGGCTCGCTTTTTCTATAAACATAAACATCGATCCCGAAATCCTTATTATAGATGAAGCTCTTGGTGTGGGTGATATGCGCTTTCAACAAAAATGTTTTAGGAAATTAAAAGAATTTAAAGAGGCGGGCAAAACAATTGTGTTTTGTACACATAGCACAGGTGCAGTGAAAGATTTATGCTCGCGAGCTATCTGGATTCACAAAGGGGAAATTATTGAAGACGGCGATACACAAATGGTAACCGACAAATATCAAGCTTTCATGTCCCAAAACAGCATTAACGATGGTAATCATAAGATTGAAAACGGCGATATTCTAACTTCGGATAACCAGCCAGACTTGAAGCTTTTTCCCGATTTTAAACACTTAAAATGGATTGACGTAAGCAAATATGAGTCGTATGGCTCGGGTGGTGCACAAATAAAACATGCAACAATGATTAATGCCTTAAACAACCAAAGCACCAATATTTTAATAGGAAACGAAAATGTCAGGGTGGCATTAATTGTTCAAGCAGATAAAAAGCTTGTAAATCCCGGACTACAGATTATTTTAAATGGACAATTTGGTGCAGAAGTTTTTAATATCAATAATTACCATTATAAACAGAAAATACATTTGGATGTTGGCAAACCCTCATTGGTAATTGTCGAATTCAAATTTCCTGATTTAGGAAATGGCAACTATTCCATTTCCATGGCAATTTGTGATATAGAGAATGGAATAATGACATATCTCCATTGGGTGCACGATGCACTTGTGCTTACTATACATAATCCTGATGTCCGTTATAAGCTCGGAACGCAATTAGTTGTAGATAAAGCCAGAATTTTTAATATTTATTAGTTTGAAAATTTAAACACATTGATATAAAAATGAAACAATTCAAGTTACTTATCGAAACTATATTGGTTATATTCAAACAAAGATATATCCTAAAAACATTAGTGATTCGCGATTTTAGAAGTCGGTATTTATCCTCTTTTATTGGTTTGCCCTGGGCATTTGCACAACCGGCTGTTTATATTTTGGTGATATGGTTTGCATTTACCTATGGACTTAGAGCGGGAAATACCGAATCAGGAGCTCCATTTGCAGCATGGCTTGTTGTTGGAATTATCCCCTGGATGTTTATAAGCCAGACTATGATTGTAAGTTGCATGTCGTTAACCGAGTATTCATACCTGATAAAAAAGACAAAGCTTCCGGTAAGCATGATACCTATAATTAAAATTTTCTCAGGAATGATTGTTCATTTCACCCTGATATTGTTTGCTGCAATACTTTTGATTTTTGGATACAACATTTACCCGACTGTGTATTGGTTACAAATATTTTATTACTTGTTTGCAGTAACAGTATTACTAACGGGCATAAGTTTGTTTGTTGCATCTGTAAATGTTTTCATGAAAGATATGGCACATATTATTAATATTATTGTAACAATGCTTTTTTGGGCAACACCATTAATTTGGCCATATAGTATGCTTACCGGCAATATGAAATACCTTGCTTTGCTAAATCCGTTTTTTTATATTACCGAAGGATATAGATATACTTTTATTGAACATACCTGGTTTTTTGAATACAAAGAAATGAACTTATATTTTTGGACAGTTACTACAATAATATTTTTCACAGGGCTGTATACATTTTATAAACTTAAACCCGATTTTGGCGACGAACTGTAACAAAAGTTATTTAGAATCTCATAGAAAACGATAATAATTTTAAGTGGCTATTTTGCAAGCATAAAGAATCCTGTCGAGTCGGGACGAAACTTGAAAGTCTGGTTCCAAATAGTTGTCGGAATTTCTTCTGTAAATGACTGAACTGCAGGTTTCGCGTAATGCAGTTTTTAGTATTCTCTAAGAGACACTCATTTACTAAAATCAAAATGGCAAAAAAAACATACCACAAAGCAAATAAACAATCAGTTTTAAATAAACAATGAATTCAGTATTATTAAACCTTTTTAAAAAATTGAAGAATTATCTCAGTTTTATGCACTCCTTCATTCACGAATTGGGTGGCTGGCAAATATTTATCAGCAAGTCGCTGGGGATTGTTAAGGATCAGGGAATAGAGGGTGTCATTAAAAAAATCCGGCATTTTTTATATCATTCAAAAAAATCCGGCATAGCAATAACTGATAATAATTACCGCGACTGGCTAAAAACCTACCATCAAACAACTGATATGGGTTTAAAAAAAACGGAAAAAGCTATTGGGGCATTT
>JAYENH010000116.1:0-18451 GCA_034721995.1 Bacteroidota bacterium | reverse complement strand
CTATTTTTCATCATTCGAGAAATATTAAAATATTGATGCGTTAAAAGTAATAAAAATCATATTGCTTAAAATTGGTTTAGTTTGTCAGAATTATTTACATTTGACAAAAGAAATAAACCTTAAAAAATATTTGAAATGAAAGAAACAAAAACAATGGAAATCCTCAAAACAGCAATTTTATTGGAGAGGAAAGGAAAAGCATTCTATTCGAGTGTTGCCGATAAGGCTGATGACCCTGATGTTAAAGAGTTTTTTGAAAACATGGCAGACGAAGAAGATGATCATATTCGTTTTTTGACCGAACAATTTGCTCATTATACTAAAAATAAAAAGTTTAAAGAAACTGAAATTCCAAAAGACGACAACGCGGGCAAAGAAGCCATATTAAGCGAACAAATAAAAAAGAAAATTACTGCGGCAAGTTTCGAGGCTGCTGCAATATCGGCTGCCATCGACTTTGAAACAAGGGCAGTAAAAGTTTATTCCGAAAGGGCAGTCAGTGCTTCGGACCCGGAAGAGAAGCAGTTTTACCAATTTTTAGCCGATTGGGAAAAAGGCCACCATAAACTATTGAACGAAATAGACAATGAATTAAAAGAAAAAGTTTGGTTCGATAATAATTTCTGGCCATTCTAAGAAATATGTAATATTTTACAATTGACTGAAAAAGAGGCTTCTCGTAAAGAAGCCTCTTTTTTTTTGAAAGACAGATTTCATACGAGGTTACTTTTCTATTAAACCTGTTACTTACATCTCGAAGTAATTTTTTAATAGACAAGTTTTCAGTGTAAAAGCCTAAACATTTGTGAGTCTGTTAAGGCTTTTCCCTGAAAACATAAAAAGATTGGAAATGATAAGTCTCTTGAAATATATAAGTTTTTTACCACGGTCACATTCTTGCACATTATAGGTTTTCTTTCCTATATTTTTAGTAAATCCTTGAATACTACTATATAAACTCAATTAAACAACCATGCTTATTTAGACTAAATTTAGATTGACTTTTGTTATGCAATGTCGTAAATTTGTAAACTATAAAATATTTTGAAGTAGAAATATAAGGATGAAGCAATGAATTCCTAACCTAAAATTTAATTATTATGAAAAAAATTATTCTATTATTATGGGTATGTTTAGCCGCATTCGGCATTCAGGCCCAGACAAGCACCGAAGTAATTACTTTGGACGGCTTGGTCGACCCTCAGGGTTGCAACATTCCCTTTTTTGACAATAGTGGTGTGCAATTGATGTTTACTCAAACCACAAATGAAGATGCCTGTCCCGGAGCCTGTTTTTATGGGATTGATCCGACCTCAGTTTGGCTTTACCCGGCCCGGTTAGTTGTTGACCTGTCGTTTGTGCTACCCCCGGCATTTGTTACATCAGTGGAAGTCGACATCCTTGACTGGACTAACCCTCCTGGTTCTATGCGTGCCTTTTTGTACGATCCAACCGGAGTCCAAGTAGCTTATGCAGCCAGTACTGTTTCATATATTTCTGAAACGCTTGTGTTGCCAAACCCGATTTTGGGGCCTTTATCAAACCTTGCCGTTTCGGCTTGCGAAGGGCAGGTTTTTGAAATCAGGGTATATATTGACCCGGGAATAGGTGGTTGCGGCTTTACTGTAAACGAAACCATTACAAATGTATCGTGCTTTGGTGGTTCTAATGGGGCTGTTGACCTTACGGTTACCGGAGGGGCAACACCTTATTCTTTCGCATGGAGCAATGGTGCCTCAACCGAAGACATTTCGGGCCTTACAGCAGGAACTTATGATGTTACAGTTACTGATGCATCCGGTTGTACCGAAACTTTTTCTTACCCGGTGTTAGAGCCCCCAGAAATAGTTGTTCTCGGAAGTGTTACACATGCTACAACATCAACTTCGATGGATGGAAGCATAGATATTTCTGTTTCGGGAGGAGCAGGGCTTTATTCTTATTCATGGTCAACAGGTGCTACCACCGAAGATCTTATCAATATTCCTGCTGGCAGTTACACTGTAAGCGTTTATGATTCTAACCAATGTTTGGTTGAATCGTTCTTTGATGTTTTTTACAATACAGGACCTATAACAAATGGGTTCAATATAACCTTAAATGAAACCGGAGTCCCGGTTGCAGGAGGAGGAACCGGTTATTACAATGATCCCACCTATCCAAACAATTATAATGGTTGGTACAATTACACTGTTACTGATTGGTGGAATATCTGGTTTTATAATGGATACGATGCAAACAAATATAAAACAATTACTATTGAATTTGATTTGACTGTTTACAATAGTAATGCCGATGCGTATCTTGATTTTGCCGTTAACTGGTCAACAGATATATGGTATAATCAGGGTATAGCAAATGTACCTCCCCTTCCTTCTTTGGTAGGAAACTCCGAGGCCGATTTTATTTCAAGACCCACATTGCAACTTTGGGATCAGGGAATCACCTCAGGACATTATGTGTATAATTATATTATCCCAAATTATTGTCCGGGATATGTTTCAATCGATGTTCAGGGCTATAATTTTGAAATCACCAATGGCGTAATTATACACGAATGTGTAAGTGGTACACCATCTTTAGGTGCTTGTTGTATACCTTCTTCACAGGGTTATACTTGTACCGAAACGACAGAAACTAACTGTCTTGCAAGTGGTGGCCAATTTATGGGCGTTGGAACATCTTGTTCAACAAATCCATGCCCTGTAGAAAATACATTTGGAGTATCAATACCTTCGAATGGCGTTCCGAGTAGCGATCCTACCGTAACTTACGGTACAGGCGCATTCCCAGGAGGAATAAACGGTTGGTACGATTACCCATCGGGATGGTGGAATATCTGGTTTTACGATCATCCTTACGATGCAACAAGATATAAAGAAGTACATGTTTCCTTTATAGTATCTCCTATCGAAGCTAATGTCCCGACATATCTAGATTTTGCTGTAAACTGGTCGACTGCCGAATGGAGCCTCTCTCCACTTGCGGTATATGGTCCACCGGTTCCACAATTTATGGGAGCTGCACCAGAAGACCTTTATATAGAACGACCAATAATATTGAACATAAATAGTGTTTTGCCTATTGGCTCATCTCAATTGTACGATTTATGCCTGTACGTAACCGATTATAACCCAGAGTGGGTTTCGATTGATGTAATTGGTTCTAATGTTGAAATCTCAAACGGATATATCTGGCATGCATGCCTACCCGGGCCACCTCCAACCGAAGTTGATTTGGGACCGGATATCGAAATTTGTGAAGGCGATTGTGTAACGCTCACTGCAACAGGTGGAGCATCATATCAATGGAGTACAGGAGGTACAGGTTCATCTATAAATGTTTGCCCTACAACTACAACCACATATTCAATAACTGCAACCGATGCAAACGGATGCTTCTTGTTCGACAGGGTTACTGTCATCGTCAACCCAAATCCTGTTATCAATTTAATTTGTACCGATATCACTTGCTATGGATATAACGATGGAAGCATAAGTGCTTATGTTTCGGGAGGTACTCCGGGTTATACCTATGCCTGGTCGGATGGTTCAAATGCAAGCAGTCTTAGTGGCCTGGGAGCCGGTACTTATACATTGACAGTAACCGATTCTAAAGGTTGTACTGCAACTGCTTCGTGTACCATAAACGAACCTTCACAACTGGACATTTACTATGTGAGTATAGTCGGGTTGCTCTGTCATGGCGATCAAACCGGAGTTATTTCACTTGGCGTAACAGGAGGCACAACTCCTTATTCTTACGCATGGTCGGATGGCCAAACCGGAGCTACTGCAACAGGACTTGGTGCTGGAACTTATACCTTCACGGTTACGGATTACAATAACTGTACTGCAACAGGAACAGCCACAATTGATGATCCTCCAGGCATGACTATCACAATGTCCAGTACAAATGTAAGTTGCTATGGCTACAGCGATGGCTCGGCCAGTGCAAGTGTCTCTGGCGGGACTCCCGGATATAGTTATATTTGGTCGACAGGAGCTTCAACTGCAGCCATTTCTAATTTGTCGGCAGGAGTATATATTTTGTCTGTGTATGATGCAAATCAATGTTTAGAAACAACAAGTGTTACTATTACGGAGCCACAACAATTGACGGTTGTAATGAACTGTGTTGATATTACTTGTTATGGCTATAACGATGGACATATTACTGTCTCTGTTTCAGGTGGAACATCACCATACACAATAGCATGGTCGCCAAATATATCAACTTCTACAAGTGCAAATAATTTGCTTCCCGGTTTATATAAAATAACCGTAACCGATGCAAATAGTTGTACTGTTGAAGATGAATGTACCATTAACGAACCTGCACTACTTACAGTTGCAATGAGCAAAACTGATGTTATATGTTTTGGTTATAACGATGGTACAGCTACAGCAACACCTTCTGGTGGCACTCCAGGTTATTCTTATGCATGGTCGAATGGTCTCAACACGCAGACCATATCCAATATAGGGCCAGGCGTTTACAGTGTTATTGTAACCGATACTAAGGGTTGCACGGCAAACGGATCGGTTGGTGTTAACGAGCCGACTGCACTGGCGGGAAATGTTACAGTTACAAATGTTACATGCCCTAATGGTAGCGATGGAACTGCAACAGCTAATATTAACGGTGGAACACTACCATACATATATTTCTGGAATGGAGTCGTGGGTGGAGCAACAATAAATGGCCTAAGTGCCGGAAACCACACACTTATGGTAAAAGATGATAACAATTGCACTTTTACAATTGCGTTTGTTATTACACAGCCTCCTCCAATAACTATTACTTCTGTTATTGTTAATGTCGATTGCTATGGAAATTCAACCGGATCGGCAACTGTTACAGCAGCAGGTGGTACAGGGGGTTATACTTACTTCTGGCCCGGATATGGTGCCGGCCCTGCAATTACAGGTGTACCAGCCGGATCTTACACTGTACAAGTTACAGATGCAAATAATTGCCTTGCTGTATTTACCATTGTAATTACTGAGCCTCCTGCCCTTGTTTTAAGTGCGACATCGATAAATCCAAGTGCAACGGGTGCATCCGATGGTTCAATTGATTTAACAGTAGGTGGTGGTACTCCTCTTTATGGTTATGTATGGAGCAATGGAGCATTTACACAGGACATCAATAATTTAGCGGCAGGAACATATTGCGTTACAGTTACCGATGCAAACAACTGTGTCGCTACTTTATGTGTTACACTTGTCGATCCTGTTTGCCCATCAACAAATCAGTTTTGGATCGCGATGGGAGCTAATTCCACTCCCGACCCCAACCCGCTATTAACAGGTGGCACTTATTACTATCCTGGTGGTATTAACGGATGGCACAATTATCCAAGTGGCTGGTGGAATATATGGTTCTGTAATCTACCTTATAACCCAAATGCCTATAAAACTGTAACTATTGAGTTCGACCTTTCAATGGATGTCTACTCATATATTAAGTTTGCCTTGAACTGGACGACACCTTTGTGGGATACACAAACAAGCACCACAGGCCCTCCATTACCTACCGAATTCGTTACAGGTATTAGCGAGAGCCAATATATTATGAGGCCAACATTGCTCGAGACCGATGATTATCAGCAAAATGTACATTACACATTCAATTATGTAATTCCTGAATATTGTCCCGGATGGGTATCTATTGATGTTCAAGGTTTCAATTTCCAGATAACAAATGGTGTAATTACACATGTCTGTGAAACAGAACAGCTTGGACAATGCTGCTACTTTGATAATTGCATAGTGGCCTGCGATTACATATCGGAAGACGATTGTAATTTGCTAAACGGCGAATGGGACTCAACTCTAACATGTAACGATGCTTGTACGCTCCAAGCCTTGGATTTAAGTTTAACAGGCACAAATCCACTTTGTGCAGGTTCGTGCGATGGAACAATTACAGCAAACGTTTCGGGTGGTGTGGCACCATACACTCTTGCGTGGTTAGGCACATCTGCCAATTTGCCAAATGCACTTACACCTTATTCAATAACTAATTTATGTGCAGGAACCTATACTGTTTCGGTTACCGATGCAATTGGATGTACTGCTACAGCAACAGTTACACTAGTAGATCCGGCATCTAACATGACTCTGTATCTGACTACTTATGATCCCGATTGTTATGGCGATAGTTCAGGAAAAGTCATTGCAACCGTGTTTGGAGGAACTCCACCTCTTGTTTATAATTGGAGTACAGGAGCCACAGGGGCATTATTGTTGAATGTACCTGCCGGTACTTATGGAATTACCGTAATTGATGCCAATGGTTGTACAATTACAGGTTCTGCTACACTAATTGATCCGCCATTACTGATTGCCTCAATTGTTGGGACTAATCCATCGTATCCCGGAGCGACAGATGGCGCAGCTGACCTTACAGTTACTGGAGGTACACCACCTTACGGCTATCTCTGGGATACCGGTGATATTACAGAAGATATCAGTGGATTAAGTGCAGGAACATATTGTGTAACTGTTACCGATAATAATGGTTGTATTGCTACAGCCTGTGTTACACTTGTTGATATAGTTTGCCCATCGACCAATCAGTTCTGGATTGGAATGACCTCGAATAATTATCCCGATCCACTATTAACAGGTGGTACAGATTTTTATCCTGGTGGAGTAAACGGATGGTACGATTACCCAAGTGGCTGGTGGAATATCTGGTTCTGTAATTTGCCATTCGATACATTAAACTATAAGCAAATTCATGTTGAATTCAACATGTCAGTTCTTGATCCGGCAATGCCATTCTATTTTAGGTTTGCAGTAAATTGGTCAACTCCTGCATGGGATTTGTATAACCTGACTATGCCTCCGGTTCCTATTGGCCCAATTCCGGTTAACGAAAACTTGTATATTGTTCGCGAGGAATTGGTAAATACCGATAATCTCTCAGCCTCAGGATTCCATTCCTACGACTTTATTATTCCTAATTATTGCCCCGGTTGGGTATCGATCGATGTTCAGGGATTCAATTTCAAAGTTGACAGTGGCATTATCAACCATATATGTATAGATGAGCAACTCGGACAATGCTGCTACTGGGATAGTTGTACTGTAGCTTGTGAATATGTTTCGGAAGACGATTGCAACTTGCTTGGAGGCGTATGGGATTCAACCCTTACATGTGCCGACAATTGCCCAATGCAGGAACTTGTTGTCGACCTGTCAGGAACCAATCCACTTTGCTTTGGCGATTGTAACGGTGAAATTACAGCATATATAGGTGGTGGAGTACCTCCATATACAATTACATGGTTAGGTATTACAGTGAATATTCCTGTATCAATCAATTCTTATACTATTTCTAATTTGTGTGCAGGTACTTATGCTATTGTTGTTACCGATGCTATAGGTTGTAGTATTACCCAAACGATAACACTCGTTGACCCACCACCTCTTGTATTGTCGATTACCGGAACTAATCCAACAGCTCCCGGTGCACCAAACGGTACAGTCGATCTTACTGTTGGTGGCGGAACACCTCCATATAATTATCTATGGAATACAGGCGATGTTACCGAAGACCTGAGCGGTTTGATAGCTGGAACATATTGTGTTGTTGTAACTGATTTCAATGGATGTCAGGCAGACACTTGTATAACACTTGTTGATCCTGTTTGTGTTGAAACAAATCAGTTTTGGATTGGAATGACCTCGAATAATTATCCCGATCCACTATTAACAGGTGGTACAGATTATTATCCCGGAGGAGTAAATGGATGGTACGATTACCCAAGCGGCTGGTGGAATATCTGGTTCTGTAACCTGCCATTCGATACTACTAAATACAAGCAAATTCATGTTGAATTCAACATGTCAGTTCTTGATCCGGCAATGCCATTCTACTTTAGATTTGCTGTAAACTGGACCACACCGGCATGGGACTTAAATAATCCATATATGCCACCAGTACCAATTGCCGGGACTGTTATTGACGAGAGCATGTTTATTGTGCGTGAAGAACTGGTAAATACCGATAATCTCTCAGCTTCAGGATTCCATTCCTATGACTTTATTATTCCTAATTATTGTCCGGGATGGGTATCAATTGATGTTCAGGGATTCAATTTCAAAGTTGACAGTGGCATTATCAACCATGTATGTGTACAAGAGCAACTCGGACAATGCTGCTATTTCGATAGCTGCGACGTGGTATGCGAATACATCACTGATAGTGAATGCCAGCAACTTAATGGCCAGTGGAATGCTAACCTGACTTGTGCTGATTCGTGCTTGTTAGTTCCTTTAAGTGTGTCCAGCTGGGGTGATAATAATGATTGTAATGGCGATACTGCCGGAGTTGCTTATGTATCAGCAACAGGTGGTTTAACACCATATACCTACCTATGGTCGAATGGTGAAACTACTTCTACTATTTACAATTTGCCTGCCGGTACATACTATGCAACTATTACCGATGCTGCGGGATGTGTTAAATATGCAACTATTATAATCTGGGAGCCATTGCCAGTTTCAGTTGTCCTTTCAACCACCAATGTTACATGTTTTGGTTATTCAGATGGAACTGCAACAGCAACTGTTAGCGGAGGTACATCACCTTATTTATATTACTGGGATGGTGTATCCGGAGGTTCCTCTATTGCTGGCCTTTCAGCAGGAAACTATACATTTGAGGTTGTAGATGCAAATAATTGTTCAGTAGGAATGTCGTTTATTATTACTGAACCATTACCAATAGTTCTGGCTATGGCTGGTTTCAATCCAACAGCACCTGGCGCATCCGATGGCTCCATTGATCTTACTGTATCAGGAGGTACTTCACCTTACTTATACTTGTGGAGCAATGGTGCAACAACTGAGGATATCACAGGATTACCTGCCGGTACATATTGCGTAACTGTAACCGACAGTAATGGTTGTCCCGAAGATGATTGTATCACTCTTGTAGACCCCGTATGTCCTGAAACAAATCAGTTCTGGATTGGAATGACAGGAAATTACTATCCCGATCCTGCACTTACAGGTGGTACCGATTATTATCCCGGAGGTGTAAACGGATGGTTCGATTACCCAAGCGGTTGGTGGAATATCTGGTTCTGCAACCTACCATTTGATACTACTAAGTACAAGCAAATTCATGTTGAATTTAATCTATCTGTATTAACTCCAGGTCAGCCATTCTATGTACAGTTTGCTGTAAATTGGTCGACACCTGCATGGGATATTAATAATCCTAATATGCCACCATTGCCGTCAAATTCTGTTGTAGTTGCTAACGAAAGCACATACATTTACAGAGAAATACTTGTTGACGATGACAATATTTCGATTACAGGTTTCCATTCTTACGACTTTATCATTCCTGAATATTGTCCGGGATGGGTATCAATCGATGTACAGGGATTCAATTTCAAAGTTGACAATGGCATAATAAACCATGTATGTATGCAAGACCCACTCGGACAGTGCTGCTATGTTGAGCAAGGCGATGTGATGTGTGCTTATGTTACGGAAGCTGATTGTAATCTCCTTGACGGATACTGGGATTCAACCAAAGATTGTAACGATATCTGCCTGATCCCTGCTCCATGGGGCGATCCAATCAATACCGGCGATAACCATACAATTCTGGTTCCTGATACAACACCTATCACTATTGATGGTGTACAAATTGGATATGGCGACGAGATTGCAGTATTTTACGACAGTTTAGGAACTTTAATAGTTGCAGGTACTCGTACATGGACAGAAACATCAACCATTGTAGTTGCCTGGGGCGACGATGCCCAAACTACCGAACCTGATGGTTTCGCATCGGGTGAAGTATTCAAATGGATGATTTGGGATGCTTCGGAAGCAGAAGTATATGATGCTTATGCAAATTACTATTCCGGCTATCCAAATACCGATCAGTATGCAGCAAATGGCATTAGCGCACTTATGAGTTTAGAAGCAAGGCCTTGCCAAACACTCGAATTAACTAATGGTTGGGATATGATTTCAACATACATCGATCCTACTTTACCTGATGTGGCAATTGTTATGTCACCTGTTGTTGTAAACTTAACCATAATGAAGGATGAAAATGGCTTGACTTACTGGCCGACCTTTAATCTTAACATGATTGGAAACTGGACTCCCGGCGAAGCTTATCAGATTAAAATGACTGCCAACGATACACTTGATATCTGCGGTAGTATACTTGACCCGGCTACAACAGCAGTTGATATGCCGGCAGGTTGGAGCAGGTTTGGGTTCTTATGTCAAACTAATCAGCTTATAGTTGACATGTTAAGCCCGATAGTTACTGACATTATTCTCATCAAAGATGCCTTCGGAAATGTTTACTGGCCAATGTTTAATCTGGATATGATTGTTAATATGATCCCTGGCGATGGATATCAAGCTAAAATGAGCAGTGCAAATCAATTGTATTATTCATGTAGCGGAAGTACCAAAGCCATGATTGTAAAACCGACAAACCAGCATTTTGAAAAACCGGTAAATACAGGAAACAATATGACACTTGGTATTCCAACTTCGGCATGGGACAAACTTCCCGAACAAGGCGATGAGGTAGCTGTGTTTACTTTACGAGGCGAACTTGTAGGTAGTTCAGTTTATACCGGTAATCATATTGCAATACCAGTTTGGGGCGATGACGAATATACCGCACACAACGAAGCACTTCAAGCCGATGAAAACTTTGTGATCCGCTTATGGCACCACGAAAGTGGTAAAGAAGAGGTTCTTGAAGTAGAAAGTTGGTTAGAAGGTAACGATCAGTATTCTGTTGATGGAATAAGCATTGCCGAAAAGATAATTTCAACAGGAGTTGATGGTTCTAGCTATGTGTTATACCAAAACATTCCGAACCCGTTTAAGGAAACCACCGAAATACGTTTCTATTTGCCTAAGGCAAGTAGCGTGCAACTGGATGTGTACAATCTCCTTGGCGAAAAAGTTGCCAAAGTAATTCACCATAACTTTAGCGAGGGTGCACACAGTGTGATCTTCGAATCCGATAAGTTAAGGTCTGGCAGCTATTATTATAAACTACAAACACCTGATTTTTCAGCGACAAGGTCAATGAGCATAATTAGGTAAATGCTTTCATAGTGTTGAAGTAAAGAAAGGAGTCCTTCCAACAATGCTTCAATGGATTTAGTTGGTTCAGAAGCCGGTGTAAAAACCGGCTTCTTTTGTTTTGTCGATGTCCTCTGATGATTTCACGTTGTCAGGTTTTGCAAATGCTGACAGGTGTAGGTGGTGAGCAAACCACCTGTCATTGTTAGCAGGACATAGCAGGCCGCGATAATTAGTGCTTGCACCTAAACCCCTAAAGGTATAGGTTATCAACAACATAAGCTTGTCAACTTTATCGAATAAACTGACATATCCCTTTTTCAGTAATCTTAATTTGCTTACTCTTAGCTGATTAATGATTTGAGATTGGCGTAGAATAGCAGTCAAAATTATTTTAAAAATGAATTACAATTGATAAAATTCTGGTAGTTGGTAATTTGTATTTCCCAAAACGCACTATGCCTGAACGAAGGATCAAAAATTATTTATCATCTTTCTATCGACCCTCTTGAACCTGACATGTTTTTACAACCTGACAGCTCTAAAGTAAACAACTACAAGCCTGTTTCCTTGCCTAAATACTAATAACTGTTACATGCCGTTTTGAACCCAGATGTTGAAAATTGTTGCTGAAACCATTGTTTTGTAAGCTAATGTCTTTAATTTAAGGCATTAAATTTATAATTACCAAATTTTTATTAATTTTGCAACTTTGTTTCAGGAACAATAGAATTGTAGATGGAAAAGATAAAAATATTATATATTTCGCAGGAAATTACTCCTTACCTACCTGAAAGTGAGATGTCGTTGGTAGGCAGATATCTTCCTCAGGGAATTCAGGAAATGGGTAGGGAAATTCGGACTTTTATGCCGCGCTTTGGCCGCGTAAACGAAAGAAGAAACCAACTTCACGAAGTCATCAGGCTTTCGGGGATGAACCTTATTATTAATGATACCGACCACCCCCTTATTATTAAGGTGGCATCGATCCAGGCAGCTCGTATGCAGGTGTATTTTATCGATAACGAAGATTATTTCTATCGCAAGTTCATTTTCGACGATGAAGATGGAAAGGAATTTTCCGACAACGACGAACGCACAATTTTTTTTACAAGGGGTGTATTAGAAACAGTAAAAAAACTTCGATGGGCACCCGATATTGTTCATTGCCATGGGTGGTTTTCTGCACTTGTTCCCTTGTATTTAAAGAAAGCTTTCAAAGAAGACCCCATTTTTAATGATTCAAAAATAGTTTACTCGGTTTATAACGATGAGTTTAAGCGAGACTTAAAGAATTCATTTCTTGAAAAATTAGTAATCGAAGGTGTTGAAAAGGAGGATATTGCAAAGCTGAACCCCCCAAATTATAAAAATTTGAGCGAGCTTGCTATTGACTTTTCTGATGGAATAATTTATGGAACACAGGAAGTAAACGCAGATGTTAAAAATTATATCGAATCGACAAACAAACCAGTTTTACAATATACCGAACTCGATAATATAGTAGTTGATTATTCAAAATTTTACGATAAGCTCTTAGATGGTGTCTATGATCATAAATAATAATAGCAGGCAAAACAGCCATTGGTATTCCCTTTTACTTTTTTTATTGATTATTTCATTTTCGTCGTGTAACAAAGGCGATAATTTGATTGGCAAGGACATTCTTCCTCCTGGAGACGAAATCCTGTTAAGTTTCAATCAGGGAGTCACAATCGAAAGTTTCACAGTTTCAGTTGATTCGGTAATTTCTGATGAAAATGAATTTAGCTCGTCCAGGCCACATTGTTTGCTGGGAAGTTACATCGATCCGGTATTTGGCCTGTCAAAAGCAAGTTTCCTTACACAGGTACGCCTGTCAAAAAATCAGATTAATTTTGGTGATGATTTTTATATCGATTCAGTTGTTTTGTATTTAAACCTAACCAACATTTATGGTGAAGAAAGGCAAAGCGGTCCACAGGAAATATTTATTTATCAACTTACCGACTCAATAAACAAGGATAGTTCTTACGCATCGAACATTGATGTTTCGGGATATATTGATGAGGCAAGCATTTTGGCCCATTTTAATTATGTTCCTGCATATATGGATACTGTTTTGGCTATCCCTCTCGATATTGATGCTTTTGAATTTTTAAAAGACACCAATAATTTAATTGATAATTCAACTTTCCATGAAGCTTTTATGGGTTTGTATTTAACTTCCACAACTGTTGATTATCAGGGTTCGATATTATCGTTTAATATGCTCTCTGAAAAAAGCAAGCTCACACTACATTATCATAATTATCCCGGCTCATCACCATTAATTCCTGCTTCTGCCCATTCTGAATTAGATTTTCTTATTAATGAAAAATGTGCACGGATCAATCTTTTTGAGCACGATTATTCATTAGCCCAAAATCCAATTCAGTTTATTAATGCGCATAATATTGATGACACATTAATATATGTTCAGGCAATGGGAGGTTTAAAAGCTAAGATAAAGATACCTGATTTAGGCAGTTATTTCGACTCGGAAAATATTGTAATAAACCAAGCCCGTTTATTTTTTCCTGTACTCGAAAATTCAACCGGCGATTTTTCACCCCCCACATCACTAAACCTTCGGCATATCAATGATAATGGCGGCGACGAAAACATGCCCGATCTTTATCATAATGGTACATTGTATGGCGAGTATTTTAATGGTTCATATAACGATGACATAAAAGGCTACGAATTTAATATTGCCCAATATATTCAGGAATTAATCGATGGAGAAAAGCCAAACTATGGTTTCTACATAACTCCATATTCACCCTCCGATGTTACTATGCCCAACAGGGTAATCTTAAAAGGCGGTAGTGCAAATAATGGGATAAAACTGTATATCACTTATATTAAGTTATAATAGGAAGGTTTAAGGTTTTAAGGTTTTGTGTGCGAAGTCCATTAAACCCCGAATCTTTTATTTTTTTAACCTTTTAGCCTTGAACCGTCGAACCATATTCTCAACAATAATCCCTTTCTTTGCAAAAAAATAATATTGAAATAATGGAAGAAATATTAGTTGAAAAATTACCTTATAAAATAGCAGATATTAAACTTGCTGCTTATGGAAGAAAAGAAATAGAATTGGCCGAAACAGAAATGCCAGGCCTTATGTCGATTCGTAAAAAATACTCAGTTGAGAAGCCACTAAAAGGAGCCAGGATTACCGGTTCGTTGCACATGACAATTCAAACCGCTGTGTTGATAGAGACCCTTGTAGAACTGGGGGCAGATGTTCGTTGGGCAAGTTGCAATATTTTTTCGACCCAGGATCATGCAGCCGCAGCTATTGCTGAAACTGGCATTCCTGTATTTGCATGGAAAGGCGAAAGCATGGAAGAATATTGGTGGTGTACTTCGCAAGCTCTTGATTTCCCAAACGAAAAAGGGCCAAACCTGATTGTTGACGATGGTGGCGATGCAAGCCTTATGGTACACAAAGGCTACGAAGCCGAGAAAAACCCGAACGTACTTAATAAAACTGCTCAAAACTATGAAGAGTCGGTATTCAATGCCCGCTTAAAGGAAATTATGGCAGAAGACCCAACACGATGGGAACGAACAGTTAAAGAATTGAAAGGAGTATCCGAAGAAACAACAACAGGAGTTCACCGCTTATACCAGATGTTGGAGCGAGGCGAATTATTGTTCCCTGCTATCAATGTTAACGATTCAGTTACGAAATCGAAATTCGATAACCTATATGGCTGCCGCGAATCTCTTGCCGATGGGATTAAACGTGCTACCGACATTATGTTGGCCGGAAAAGTAGTTGTGGTTTGTGGATATGGAGATGTTGGAAAAGGATCTGCCAAGTCGATGCGTAGTTATGGAGCCCGCGTTATTGTTACCGAAATCGACCCCATTTGTGCTTTACAGGCAGCTATGGAAGGATTCGAGATTAAACCACTTGAAGATGCCCTCGACGAAGGAAATATTTATGTTACCACCACAGGAAACAAAGATGTTATTACTGCCGACCACATGGCTAAAATGAAAGACCAGGCAATCGTTTGCAATATTGGCCACTTCGATAACGAAATTCAGGTTGAAAAACTCGAAGCCTACAAAGGAATAAGAAAAGAAAACATAAAGCCACAGGTTGATCAGTATCATTTTTCAGATGGACACAGTATTATTTTGTTGGCAGAAGGCCGCTTAGTAAACCTGGGATGTGCCACAGGACATCCATCATTTGTAATGTCCAATAGTTTCTCAAATCAAACTTTAGCACAACTCGACCTATGGCAAAACAATTTCGAAATTGGAGTATATCGTTTGTCGAAACAATTAGACGAAGAAGTAGCTCGCTTGCATTTAGCGCAAATAGGTGTTAAACTTACAGTTATGACCGACGAGCAATCCGAATATCTTGGTGTGCCAAAAGAAGGGCCTTATAAGCCGGAGCATTACAGATATTAGTATAGCATATTTTGTCTTTACAGACATATCAGAGACATGCTAAAAACAAGTGTTTTCTTGTTAACACTGTTTAGTATTCAAAAGAATTTGAAATATGTAGAAATCCGGGCTTTCTCCCGGATTTCTGATTTTAAGTTTGAATTGAACACTTCATAAAACAATGGATTTCAAAAGCAGAAAAGCAATAAAAATCTTATTTCAAAAAAAAATAATTAGCATAAATCCGTTCATCGGGCGTATGACAAACTTCATGTAACAAAATATTTATCATTTAATGATAGTAATAGAATATTTGGCACACACCCCCGTTCAACCCGTGTTATCAGCGTTTCGATTTTTGTTTGATGCTTTTTTATAAAAAGTGTTAAAGCCCTTGTATGGTTTGGGTTCTCATCTATTAATTTTTATTTTTGCAGTATCAATATTTTGTTCTTATGTCCAAATTTCTAATTACTATACTTGTTATTGTTGGTGTTTACTACGCCATTAAATACCTTGTGAGGTTTCTTTTCCCATTTATTGTAAATCGCTTTGTGAATAAAATGATGGGAGGCACACAAAATCCGTTCAATCAACAAAAGCCCGAAATGAAAAAGGAAGGTGAAGTTACAATTACCCAAAAACCAAAATCAACAAAGCACCAATCAGAAAAAGATGACGATTTTGTCGATTTCGAGGAAGTATAAAAAAGTAAAATTGCAACCAATATTGCTAATGCCTCTGTAACCAAAGCAATATTATAAAGAAACCAATTCAATATCTTAAAATTAAAAATAGTAAGAGGAAAAAATGTTACGGCAGAACCACACCCAAAACTTTGAACTTATTCCTTTATCATATTTTCGGGCATTTGAACAGCTACAACTTCACCCGTAGCAACAAGTAATTCGCCGGCAAAAACCTTTTCCTTAACTACTACCTTGCGGCCTTTTATTTCAACAATTTCTCCTCGTACTTCGAGGGTTACCCCCATAGGTGTGGGTTTAAGGTATTTTACATTTAGCGATGCTGTTACAAAACGAAAAGCAGGCAAAGTGTGCATTTCGCGTCCTTCTGCCTTGTAAGCTGCAGCCGCGGCAGTACCGGTTCCATGACAATCGATTATTGAAGCAATAAATCCACCATAAACATAACCCGGAATAGCTGTATGGTACGGTTTAGGATCGATACGGGCAACAGTTTCGTCGCCGTCCCAGAAACTTTTTAGTTGATGTCCATGCTCGTTTAAACTACCACATCCGTAACAGTGGCTCAAATCATTAGGATAATAATCCTGAAAAGCTTTTATTTTCATTTTGGTAATTTTATTTTTCCAGGCAAAAGTAAGCTTATATTACAAATGATAAAAAGGGCATACGATAAATATTATAGAAAACTTGAAGCACACACTTTTGCATTATTGCAATTGCTTTTCTTGTGCTATAAACTATATTTGTGCAATTTTTTAAAAATCAGTATAAATAGAGAATAATATGAGTAAATTTCCTGAATATCAAGGATTAAATTTATCAGAAATAAACAAGGAGATTTTAAAGCTCTGGAAAGAAAACGATACTTTTGCCAAAAGTCTCAGCACTCGTGAAGGCGGCCCCGACTTTGTGTTTTACGAAGGTCCTCCTTCAGCCAACGGAAAACCCGGTATCCATCATGTTATGGCCCGTACTATAAAAGATATTTTTTGTCGTTATAAAACATTACAAGGATTTAAGGTTGAACGTAAGGCGGGATGGGATACACATGGCTTGCCTGTTGAACTTGGCGTTGAAAAATCTTTGGGTATCACAAAAGAAGATATAGGTAAAAAAATTACAGTTGAAGAATACAATCTTGCCTGCCGTAAGGATGTGATGAAATACACAGATTTGTGGGAAGACCTGACCGACAAGATGGGATATTGGGTAGATATGGACAATCCATATATCACTTTCGACAACCGGTATATCGAAACTCTCTGGTGGCTGCTGAAACAACTTTTCGAAAAAGGTTTGCTATACAAAGGCTATACTATTCAGCCGTTTTCGCCTGCTGCCGGAACAGGCCTTAGCTCCCACGAATTAAACCAGCCCGGTTGCTACCGCGATGTAAAAGACCAAACTGCTATCGCACAGTTTAAAGTTGTGAGGGATAAAAAATCGGAAGCTATATATAATGGTGTCGGATCGGAATTGTTTTTTCTTGCCTGGACAACAACACCCTGGACCCTTCCGTCGAACACAGCTTTGGCTGTGGGTGCAAAAATAAAATACCTAAAAGTTAAAAGTTTCAATCAATACACCGGCGAGCCTATTACAGTAATTTTGGCCAAAGAACGATTCCGTAATTATTTTCCTGAAAAAAACGATGAACTAATTTTTGATGAATATAAAACAGGCGATAAGAAAATTCCGCATCAGATTGTGGGCGAATACACAGGGGACAAACTTGAAGGTATAAATTACGAGCAGCTCCTTCCGTGGATAAAGCCAGATGGAGCTGCCTTTCGTGTTATTTTGGGCGATTTTATTACTACCGACGATGGTACCGGAATTGTTCATATTGCACCGACTTTTGGAGCCGACGACGACCGGGTTGCAAAACAAAGTGGCATTGTCCCACTTACCCTAATCGACAAAGCAGAAAAGCTTCAACCAATGGTTGATAAAAAAGGGCGCATGTATCCTATAGAAGACCTCGATCCTGATTTTGTAAAGAAATTTGTTAACACTGAAATATATACAGAATATGCCGGAAAATTTGTAAAAAACGCTTACGACCCCAATTTATCGGACAAGGATCCAAGCCTTGACATCCACATTTCGGTAAACATGAAAAAGGACAACAAGGCTTTTAAGGTCGAAAAGCACGTGCATAATTACCCTCACTGCTGGCGAACCGATAAACCCATTCTTTATTATCCCTTAGAC
>JAYENH010000115.1:0-5006 GCA_034721995.1 Bacteroidota bacterium | reverse complement strand
CCATTGGTGGTGGAGCATTGATTTTAACTGTAATGGGATTAGCTTATGGCTATGCCAAATTTAGATATAATAGCTCTGGAATTTCCGGGTTTGAAGAAGTAAAATAATTAATTCGATTAAATAAAACACATTAAAATAGGAGGAAAAAATGTTAAACTCGATGATCAATCCCGATTTATCGGGGAAAAACACAAATTTAGTTTTTGGATTTATGCTGATAATGTTAATAGCAATGAGTACAAACCTGTTAGCCACCAATTACCAGGTTAGCGGAGCAGGATCGAGTGAAGTGAACGGCCTTTATGTGGAAAACGGAACAAATTATGGTAAGCCTAAATATGAGTATTTTAATTCAGTTAACAATACAACTTATTATTTAGCTTATGATTCGAATTATGGTACTTATTGGTTTATTGGTGAGAGTTTGGATATCCTCGGGTCTCTTTATTATTCTGTATCGACTTCTGATACACCACCCTCTACAGGATGGGTAGACCTTAACGGTTCTTTGCCGACTCCCTCAGTTTCATTAGTAGTACCAATCCTATTGTATAATACCGGAGTGTTCAACGAATCTACGGCAAATGATGGTTCCATAGCAAATTCGATTACCATAACCTTAAGTAATCCCGAAGGGATGACATTTTCCGGTAATAATGGCACTTTTAGCAGCAGTAATTATACATCTGCTAATGTACCTTCAGGGCTTACTCTTGTAATCACGAAAAACAGCGATACAGAGCTGCAAGTCAATCTAAGCGGAAATGCAAGTAGTCACGCAAATAATGACGATGTGAACGATTTAAACATTACTTTTTTGGATGCCGCATTCAATGGAGGAACCGCCGCTGATGTTTCCAATTCAAGTAAAAATGATTTATTCGTAGAATATTATTATGTAATCGCTACCCTAGCTGATTTACAAACCTTGTCAAATACCCCAGCTGATTGGTATGGACCAATCATTCAAACTGCAGATATTGACGCAAGTGGAACATTAAGTTGGAACGGTGGTGCCGGCTTTTCACCCATTGGTAGTAGCACAACCAATTTTACAGGTAGCTACGATGGCGACGGGTATTCAATAAACAATCTCTACATAAACCAAACCTCCAATGACTACAATGGATTCTTCGGATACCTTTACAATGCTGATATAGATAACATCAACCTAACGGATGTTGATATAAGCGGAAATAATCAAACGGGAGGTCTGGCAGGCTTAATTGATTATGGCACTATTGATAATTGTTTCGTAAGCGGCTCAATAACGGGAACCGACAATAGTGGTGGTTTTGCCGGCGATATTCAACATAGAGCTGTTTTGAATTACTGTAGTGCTCAAGTCACTGTTACCGGAGCGATGAATGTTGGTGGATTTGCAGGAAGAATATACAATACTGATGACAATGACAACAACAAACCTCAAATTACTGATTCTTATGCAAAAGGAAATGTAACTGCATCTTTGAGAAATATAGGCGGTTTTGTGGGTTGGAATACGGGCTTAATTTCAAAATGTTATGCAACTGGATCGGCAACAGGCACTAATAGCACAGAAAGCCGTATTGGAGGTTTTGCAGGTGCAATAGCATTTGATGTTGGTAGTACCGGCAAAATAGATAATTGCTACAGTTTAGGCACTGTACACACGTATGGATATAATAACTCCTACTATCATGCTATAGGTGGTTTTGTGGGTATTTATTATGGTGGAGGCAGCATCACAAATTGCTATTCAACAGGCTATGTTTATCCTACAACTAACGACAATTACGGAGGTTTTTGTGGCTTGTTTAACCAAGGGACTTCCGTAGGAAACTATTATGATACTGATATATCCCAATGTAACGATACAAAAGCCAATGTACATCCAAAAACTACTCGGGAAATGAATATTGAAGGCACTTATGAGAACTGGGATTTTATGGACGAAAACATAAACGGAACGGAGAATATTTGGGGGATTAGCCCGCTTCACAACGATGGCTATCCCTTTCTCGCCTCGCAGGGCTATGACCAATATGCCGAAGCACCTGGGGGAAGTGGCACAGAAGCCAGTCCCTACCAAATCTCAAGCGTGGCCAATTTATTCTGGCTCACTCAAAAATCCCAGTATTGGGATAAATACTACGAACAAAGCCAAAACATAGATGCAGCCGTAGCGGCGGCATGGTATGATGATGCCGGATTTTTGCCCATTGGTAATGAAAATGTCGGCTTTGCGGGACATTACGAAGGGAATGAGCATACGATAAGCAATTTAATCATAGACCGCAGTGAAGAAAACTACATTGGTCTTTTCGGACATTTAGAAGGCGCAACAGTTGAAAATCTGAATCTCATTACAAATATCAGCGGGAATGCTTCTGTGGGCACTTTGGCAGGGCAAACGAACTCTGCATCAGTAATAAACTACTGCAACAGTGCAGGAACGATCGAAGGCTCATCTGTTGGCGGACTTATTGGGATCAATTCCTCATCAGAAGTAAAATATTGCTCTAATGAAGCAACAGTTAATGCCAATCAAAACGCAGGAGGATTAATAGGTCAAAATGCTGGCACTGTAAAATATTGCTATAATTCAGGAAATATTACCGGAACTGCACAATATATTGGCGGATTGATAGGATATAATGGCAGTATTGTAAATAATTGTTACAATGTTGGTCGAGTTGAAGGATATGATTATGTGGGCGGTCTGATGGGTTATGGCAATGCCTCTTACGGTTATAATGCAGGTTCGGTTGTCTGTAGCCAAAGCCATAGAGGTGGCATAACAGGTGGCAGTTATTCATCAACCACAAGCTGTTATTACGACAAAAACGCTTCCGGACAAAGCTCTGACCCTGGATACAGTCATGACTTAACTACGATGCAAATGCAAATGGAATATCAATACAGGGCAGAGGAATCATATCAGAGCGATTGGGATTTTATGGGTGAAACTGCAAACGGAACGGATGATATCTGGGGAATCAGCCCCATTGTAAATGATGGATACCCCTTTCTGAGTTGGCAGGGATATGAACTCTATGCCACTGAGCCGGATGGAAGTGGTACTGAAGTAGAACCTTATATTGTGGATGACATGTCTGATCTCTACTGGATTTCCCAAAAAACTGATCGCTGGAATGATACTTATGTCCAATCCTGTAATATTGATGCAGCAGGTACATATAACTGGTGTGGCGGCAGCGGTTTTCTTTCCATTGGAAGCGGTGATGCCAATCATGAATTTGCAGGAGCATATAACGGTCAGGGATATGTAATCAGTAATTTAAAAATCATTAGGGAAAATGAATATCGAGTAGGGTTTGTTGGAGAATCGGATGCTAGCGGCCAATCCATCCAGAACCTGGGATTATCCAATGCTTTTATTAAGGGATACAAATACGTTGGTGGTTTTGTTGGATTTGCCAATGGTTCGGATGCTATATCAAACTGCTATATCAGTGGAAGCCTTATTGCTATTAATGATTATGCCGGAGGAATTATTGGTTATAACATCGGAACAGAGTTAAATAACTGCTACAGCCACAGTAGTGTTAGCGGGAATAATTATGTGGGTGGACTTATCGGAGGATTATTTTATGAGTATGTAACCAACTGCTATTCAAAAGGACATGTAACAGGAAATCAATACACCGGTGGTCTGATTGGCGATGGAGCCAACTATGTTAGTAATTCTTTTTGGGACACGCAAACCTCCGGACAAAGTTCAAGTGCCGGCGGAATCGGCAAAACTACGGCTGAAATGAAAACACAATCTACCTTCACCAATGCCGGGTGGGATTTTAATACAATCTGGTCAATTAACAGTCCTAACAACAGTGATTATCCATATTTGCAGTGGCAAACATTTCCCACGCCAGGTCTCTGGACAGGCACAACTAGTACAGCCTGGAACACAGTCACAAACTGGGATGATGGAAATTTACCAACTTCAGGAGTTAATGTAGTGATTCCATCTGGCGGTAATCAACCGGTAATTGGCTCAGGAATTGGGGCATCGTGTAACGATTTAACTGTTAATAATGGAGCTACACTTACATTAGAATCCGGTGGTTCGCTAATTACAAACGGAAGCATTACCAATAATGGAACATTTAATGCGGAACGAAGCATTTCAAATGGGCAATGGCATTTAATCTCCTCTCCTATTACAAATGCACAAAGCGGATTGTTTGCAGGAGATTATTTACAAGAATGGGATGAAGCAACTCACAATTGGAGTGATATTAGCTCAACCACTGATGTTTTAACTCCAGCTAAGGGTTTTGGTTTTTGGTCCGATGGAACAGGCTCAACTACTCACACATTTACAGGAACTCCTAATACGGGTGGGCAAAGCCAAGATTTAACTTTTACAGAATACTCTAGTGACCCTGATGATGCTGAAGGTGCCAATTTACTTGGTAACCCTTATCCATCATCTATTGATTGGGCTTTATTGGATGGCGCAGAAAATGGTGCTGTTTATTGTTATAATGGTACAGCCTATTTAAATTGGAATAATGGGTCTGGTACCGGCTCGCAATACATTGCACCTATGCAGGGATTTTTTATTATTGCTTCTTCGGCAGGTACTTTTAATGTTGATAATAGCGATAGAGTGCATAATGGTGCAACAAATTATTATAAATCAACTAATACAGTAAGTAATGGTCTTGTTCTTATGGCTTCCAATGGCTCTTATGAAGATGAGTTATGGATTGCCTTTGATGAAGAAACCGGCCCTCAGTTTGATTATGCAAATGATGCTTATAAATTTCTTTCAAATACTAGCGGAATAGCTCAAATATATTCCATTACTGATGATCAAAACCTATCCATAGATATTAGGCCGGAAACTAATGCGGTTCAGTTAGGCTTTAATAATGATCAGAATGGTGTTTACCAAATTGGGCTTACTCAAATAGAGGGAATTGCATCCGCTGTTCTGGAAGACACTAAGAATGAAGTATTTCATAATTTACAAAGTAGTAATTATCACTTCACCTGGG